>JBIISS010000058.1:0-6315 GCA_044340895.1 Microbacteriaceae bacterium | reverse complement strand
ACCGGTCTGCGGGTGGGGCTCGCGGCCGCGTCGGCGTTCGCTGTGGGCGCGGGAGTCTCCCTCGTCTCTGTGGTCAGCCACGACGCGATTGCCGTCGAACTCGCCGAAGACGTCTTTGCCGACGAGGTGGAATTCATTGTGACCACGGATGCGCGCCGCCGCGAGATTGCGTGGAGCCGGTACACCGTGCTCGACCCCTCCGCACGCGAAGCACTCGCGTTCACTCGAGCCGACGGCCCTCAGTTGGCCAAGGCAGACGAGGCGCTCTTTCCGCACATCCCGCGTGTCGATGCCGACCATGTCTCTGCGGCTCGACTCGGACTTCTCGCCCAGGCTGCGGCCGAAAACGACATCGAGCTTCCACCGTTTGAGCCGCTGTATTTGCGCTCGCCCGACGTCACGATGTCAACCGGCCCGAAGCGGGTGAGTTGATGAGCGACGAACCACACATCGCGGGTGATCGGCCGGATGCTCGCTCGGCCGGCATCTCGCTGAGGTTGGCAACGACCGAGGACCTTGATCGAATCATGCAGATTGAGACGAGCGTGTTTGAAGCCGACGCATGGTCAACCGAATTGATGCGGCACGAACTCGCCGACAAGAACTGCCACTACGTGGTTGCGGTCATCGATACGACGGGTGAAGAAATCATTGTCGGCTACGGCGGAATTCTCGCCCCGCGCGGGTCGGGTGACGGTGACATTCAGACGATCGCCACGATTCCCACGGTGCGGGGTCGTGGTGTCGGTCGCGTGATCATGCACGACTTGCTGACTACCGCACACGACCGCAAGGCCGAGCGGGTGTTTCTCGAAGTGCGCGCAGACAACCCGATTGCGATTGGCCTCTATCGTTCACTCGGTTTCGCCGAAATCGGCGTTCGCGAGGGCTACTACCAACCCGACAACGTCGACGCCGTCATCATGCGCCTCGACATGAACGCGGTCGAGCCGGCGGGGTGGTCGTGTTGAGTGATGTCACTGGCAACCACATGAATCGCACCGCACCGCTCGTGCTCGGAATCGAATCGAGCTGCGACGAGACGGGCGTCGGTATCGTGCGCGGTCGAGAACTTCTCGCCAACGTGATTGCATCGTCGATGGATGAGCATGCGCGGTTCGGCGGAGTCGTACCCGAAGTTGCGGCGCGAGCACACCTCGAGGCCATGGCGCCCACGATTCGCGAAGCGGTCGAGCGCGCGGGCATCCAGCTCAGTGATCTCGACGCCGTGGCGGTCGCCAACGGACCAGGCCTCGCCGGTGCACTAATGGTTGGTGTTGGTGCGGCCAAAGCGCTCGCTCTCTCACTCGACAAACCGCTCTTCGCAGTCAATCACCTGGTCGGGCACGTCGGGGCTGACGTGCTCAGCGTTGACGGGTCGCTCGAGTACCCCACGGTCGCCTTGTTGGTTTCGGGCGGGCACACGTCGCTACTGCACGTGCGCAGTCTCACGAGCGACGTCGAGTTGCTCGGCGAAACGATTGATGACGCGGCCGGCGAGGCATTCGACAAAGTCGCGCGCCTGCTCGGGCTACCGTATCCCGGCGGCCCGCACATCGATCGCGTCGCGGCCGATGGCGACTCGAAGGCGTTCAGGTTTCCGCGCGGGCTCACACTGCCGAAAGACATGCAGAAGCACCGTTACGACTTCTCGTTCTCTGGGCTGAAGACGGCGGTGGCACGCACGGTTGAGAAGCTGACGGATGCCGGCGAACCGGTTCCGACCGCCGACATCGCGGCGAGTTTTCGCGAGGCCGTGATCGACGTGTTGCTGACCAAAGCTTTTGCCGCGTGTGTTGACCTCGGTGTGCCGCGCTTGTTGCTCGGCGGCGGAGTAACCGCCAACGCGCGACTTCGCGCTGAGGCCGAGCGTCGCGCGAAGATGGCGCATGTCGAGTTGCGCATCCCACCTTTCGAATTGTGCACCGACAACGGCGCGATGATTGCGGCACTCGCGAGCGAGCTCATCATGGCTGGGGAGCAACCCTCGGGACTCGAATTTGGTGCCGACTCGACCTTGCCCGTCACGCACATTCACAGCGCGTAGGTTCGGCTCGGCCGCGCGTTGGGCTTGAGACTTCGCCCGCACGGGTGAAGTATGGAACGTGACGCAGGTACGCGCACGGGTGCGTATCGCCAAAAACATAAGGGGAATCACTCATGAGCAACACCGCCACTGCGGCAAAGACGAATGTCCTCGCCATCGTCTCACTCGTCACTTCCATCCTTGGCTTCAGCTTGGTCGGCATCATCACCGGTCACATTGGACTCAGCCAGATCAAGAAGTCGGGTGAGGCTGGAAGCGGACTCGCGATTGCCGGCCTCGTCATCGGGTACATCAGTATTGTTGCCCTTGTTCTCTTTTTCTTCTTCTTTGGGGCAGCGTTCATCGCTGCCGCAATGAGTGGGCAACTCAACGTTTCGTAGTCGGAGCTTGTTCTGTGCAGCGAACCCCTTCAGGAAACTGTCGGGGTTCGCGCCATATAATCTGCCCATGGCCAAGAACTCAGACGTCTACTTTCCGCCGACAGAGCCCACCCGCTCGTCGAAGTCCGTGACCGCTAAATCCGCAACCGCCTCACAGGCTCCCGTGGCAGCACCGTACGCGCCCACGAACGTGATGGCGCTCATCGGCTTCATCTTGTCTGTCGCGGGCTTCTTCACATTCGTGACTGCGATTCCTGGAATCATCTTGGGTCACATCGCGTTGGGGCAGATACGAGTGACGCGAGAATCCGGCCAGGGTCTCGCCGTCGCTGCGCTCGCCGTGGGCTACTCGGTCATTGCACTCGGTGTTCTGACGGCGTTAGTCGTGATTGCAGTCTTACTGGTGCCGTTCATCGTTCTCGGGACGGCTGGTTTTTCCTACTCCTAGACCCGCTTGGCCAAAATGGCCACGCGCTGACTTCGTGCCCCGATACCGCGCCGCATCAGCAGGAGCGTCGCCGAGTTAGCACCGCGCAACTTGAGTTTGGTGCGAAAAACTGCCGGATCAATGTCTACGCCCCGCTTCTTGATTTCCAGCGTTCCGATGTTGTGTTCCGTTAACGCGGGCGAGATTTTCTTCGGGTCGACCGGGAAGGTGTCGAGCACGCGAAACGCGTCGGCAAAGGGTGTCGGGGTGTGCGCATCCGCCGACAGGTAGGCAATGTGTTCGTCGAGCGCGTGGGCATCGAGCGATCGAGCCAGACCACCGATTAATCGCGCCCGGATGACTGCCCCGTGCGGCTCGTAGATGAACGCACCCAATTCGTCTACCTCAGGGTCAATCGACTCGCCCGCCGCGGTGAGTTCATGGTATCCGCCGCCACTCGAGTCGGGTGCGACAACCAATGCGGCCCGACCAACCCCTGCTCGGGCGAGAGTGCCCGTCCACAGCACTAGTTCGACTGTTTCTCCGCCGACGTCAGTCCACTGGGCCTCCACGGGGGACCCACCCAACTCGCGCGGGATCATCTCCAGCGGAAAACCGGGCCCGAGCTTGATTCCAGACGGTTTCTCAGCCGCCCGCTCGAACACCCACTCAAGATTCGGCGACCATTCCGATGGGTCCGCCAGGCGCCCGGTGGAATTGTGGCCGGCCGATCGTCGAGCGGGATCGAACCACAGTGCGTCGTACGACGCTAAGTCAACGTCTTCCGCGAGCGACTGTTCGACCGTGCATGACTCGAAAGGCGCGAGATTGAACGCCGCGAGTGTTGCCGTCACCTCGTCGGCGTCGACGGCGTGAACGGCTACACCCAAGGATGCGAGAGCGAGGGCATCCCCGCCGATACCGCACCCGAGGTCGGCCACTCGCGTGAACCCGGCTCGTGCGAACCGTGACGAGTGATGTGCTGCCACCGAAAGTCGTGTCGCCTGTTCGAGCCCGGCTTGAGTGAAGAGCATTCGGTCGGCAAACTCGCCGAACTTGCCGCGCGCTTTGTGGCGCAAGCGTGCCTGGGTGACGACGGCCGCGACCAACACCGCGTCGAATCCCTGTTTGCGAAGTCGGGGGACGTGGGCGACGATATCGAGGCTGCTCTCGAGCGCCGTCACGTCGTCGAGCAGCCGCAACCCCTCCGGGGTGAGCAGATTCATCAGGTCACCCGTCTCCATGCGTCCACGCTACTGCGGTCACGTCGCACGGGCCATTGGCACTCACTTTGCGCGAGTGCCAACTCAATGCGTAAACTCGAGTTAGCACTCACACACGTCGGGTGCTAATTACGTTGTTTTCTTACACAAGAAAGAGGTCAACCGTGTCGGTCTCCATCAAGCCGCTCGAAGATCGCATTGTTGTCAAGCAGGTCGAAGCAGAGACGACGACCGCTTCCGGTCTGGTTATCCCAGACACCGCCAAGGAGCGCCCTCAGGAGGGCGAAGTCCTTTCGGTCGGCCCCGGCCGCATCGACGACAACGGAAACCGCGTGCCGCTCGACGTCAGCGTCGGCGACCGCGTCATCTACTCGAAGTACGGTGGCACCGAGGTGAAGTACGGTGGCGAGGAATATTTGATTCTCTCGGCTCGTGACATCCTCGCGATTGTCAGCTAATTCGATCAACTCTCGTGATGAGGCTCGCACCCCAAACCGGGGAGCGAGCCTCATTCGTTTGCGCGAGTAGCATGAGCACGTGATTAACCAGCGAATGTCGGGTAGCGGTATCGCTTACGCATTCGGCGCATACGCGCTCTGGGGCCTCTTCCCCCTCTACTTCTTGAGTATTCGCGATACGAATCCGTTCGAAATCGTCTCCTACCGCATCATCTTTTCGTTGTTGTTTTGCGCTCTCGTTATCGCTGCCATTCGCAAGTGGGGTCGATTTAGAGAAATCTTCCGTTCCAAGCGCACCATTGTGATGCTCGGACTTGCCAGCGCGGTCATTTACCTCAACTGGCAGATTTTCGTTGTCGCCGTCGTCAATGGCCAAGTCGTGGAGTCGTCGCTGGGCTACTTCATGAATCCGATTCTGACCGTCATTCTCGGTGTCGTCGTGCTGCGCGAGCGACTTCGACCATTGCAATGGGTGGCGGTGTCCATCAGCTTCATCGCAGTTCTGGTCTTGACTTTTGGCGGCTCGGGTGTTCCCTGGGTATCACTCGGACTTGCAATCACCTTCGGACTGTACGGGCTCATCAAGAAGCGCGTGGGTCGAAACGTCGATCCGCTCAGCGGCTTGATGATTGAGTCGATGTGGATGACTCCGATTGCTATTGCGCAGTGGCTCGTCGTTTCGAGCATGGTCGGGGTCACCGCGTTCACGCACGGTGTGCCGTACGCGCTGTGGATCATGGCCGCCGGACCGATTACCGCGATACCTCTCATGATGTTCGCCGCGGCGACGCGACGTATCCCGCTGACAGCCATCGGCCTGATCCAGTACTCGACGCCTATTTTTTCCTTTGTTTTCGGTGTCTTCGTCTTGAAGGAGCCCATGCCACAGGCTCGCTGGGCAGGGTTCTTTATCGTCTGGATTTCGTTGGTCATCTTGGTCATCGACATGTTGCGTCACGCCAAGCGCTCGCGCACGGCGCGTGCGGCGGAACTGATCTAGCGACACCCCGATACAGTGAGCAACGTGATGAGCACTATTTCTCCCCGACGCGTAGCCACGCTTGCAGCCCTCGTTGCGAGTGCATCGCTTCTGGCGGGTTGCTCGTTTCTGCCGATGCCCGTTCCCACGCCGACTCCCACGCCGACCGCGTCGGGCGATGGGGTGTTGCGCATTGGTGACATGACGCCACTCACGGGGCCGCTCTCTGGAACGGCAGGGGCTCAGGCCGCGGGCATCGAGCTTGCTGTTCGCGAAATCAATGAAGCCGGCGGCGTGATGGATTCCCCCATCGAGGTCTGGCACCGCGACGCCGGTGACGGCGACCCGGCCAAGACGGCGGCCAGTTTCGCTCAACTTCTGGAAAAAGACGTCGACGTCGTCATCGCACCCGCATCAGCTGCGGTGATGGATGTCCTGCTCCCGCTGGCTCAAGAGGCCGGCATTCTCGTTGTCGCACCGGCCACACAGGCCACGGCGCCGGCGGGCGCACGTGTCGGAGCAATTGTTCCCGATGACGATTTCGTGGCGGGATTGCGTTCGTCGGATCCGAACCTCAGCGAACTGAGCTACGGAGCCGAGGCCTATGAACTCACGACCGCCCTCGCGTTGTCGGCGGAGTTCTTGAACGACGATGGCGCCGTTTCGCTCTCCTGGGCCCTCTCGCACGTTCAAGGTCCCGGAATCACGTGCACCAGCTTCGGCGCCTGCCTGTCAGTGCTCGCAACGGAACCGGCCATAGCGTATCGCGGCCCTGCGGGCATCTTCCACTATGACGTTGCG
>JBIISS010000053.1:0-6808 GCA_044340895.1 Microbacteriaceae bacterium | reverse complement strand
ATACTCGGGTCTTTCCCGATTGGGGTGCATCTGATGGAACCGCAAGTGCCTGCGACGGGGCGGGGGTCGCTTGGGGTTCGACACCAGCTGAAGCAACTTCTGCGCCGGCATCGGTTCGCGCCGCCTCCAGCACCTCGCCCGGCTCCCCCACCCAGGCAATGAGGGTCCCAGAAGCCAAGAGCTCGCCCGGCTTCGCGAGAATTGCGAGCACCACACCCTCTTCGGCCGACTCGACGTCGACTTGCGCTTTATCTGTCTCGACGCAGAGCAGCGGCTCCGCGAGATCGATCTTGTCGCCGACATTCTTATACCACTCGACAATCGACATCTCGTCAGCTGTCTGACCGAGTGGTGGAAGACGAATCTCGTAGGCCATCGGGTTTGCTCCTTAGGTGTTTCAGACGGCGCTCAGTGCGCGGATTTCGCTCTTGATTCGCTCTTGGCTAGGTACAACTGTTTGCTCGAGGACGGGCGCTACGGGCAAGGGGACGTCATATGCTGCAACGCGCTTGATCGGGGCCTCGAGGGAGAACAGTCGTTCTTCCGCGACCCGAGCCGCGAGCTCTCCGCCCCACCCTCCTGTGAGAGTGTCCTCGTGCGCGATCAGCAGCCGTCCCGTCTTCTCCACCGAGGCGAAGATAGTTTCGGTGTCGAACGGCTGGAGGCTGATCGGATCGATCACTTCGACACTGATGCCCTCAGCTGCAAGCTCCTCGGCCGCCGCAAGTGCGCGGTAGAGCGTGAGGTGCGTCGCAACAACGGTCACGTCAGTTCCTTCACGCTTCACGAGAGCCTTCCCGATTGGAAAGAGGTACTCCTCCTGGGGCACGTGTGCCGTGAGGTCCATGCCGCCGGCCTGCTCGCGTCCCTTGCTGCCATAGAGCAGCTTGTGTTCGAAGACGAGAACTGGATCGTCATCGCGGATTGCCGTCTTGATGATTCCTTTCGCTACATACGCATCGGACGGTGCGACGACTTTCAGACCTGGCACGTGAATAAAGAAACTCTCGGGACACTGTCCGTGTTGCGCACCCCTATTGGCGGTGCCCACGGGGGCTCGCATCACTAGCGGAACCTTGAGCTTGCCGCCAGACATGTACCGCATCTTCGCAGCTTGGTTGACCAGCTCATCCATGCACTCAAAGAGGAAGTCCGCATATTGCATATCAGGGATCGGTCGCATACCCATCATTGCCGCACCTACCGCCGCGCCGGCGATTGCCTTCTCGCTGATGGGAGTGTCAATAATGCGGTCGTGGCCGAACTTCTCCGGCAGTCCGAGGTAGACGCCGAAGGCGCCACCGAAGCCTCCCGGTATGCCGATGTCCTCTCCGATGAGAAAAACAGAAGAATCCCGCTCCATCTCTTCGGCGATGCCTTCGCGGATGGCTTCTCCGATGGTTAGTCGGCGTTCCGAGCCCGCAGGAGACGATTCTGGATTCGTGGCGTTCACAGGGCTGCTCCGATCTTGATTGGTGTCGCATACGCATCCGTGAATGCGTCCTCGGGCAGTGGGTCCGGTGAGTTGCGTGAGAACTCAACGGCGTCCTCCAACTCGGCGTTGACTTCCTCGAGCACCCGTGAGAGGCCCGCGGCGTCCGTGGCCCCGGAAGTAGTCAGCGAGAGTTCCATGCGGAGCAGAGGGTCTTTGTCTTTCCACTCCGTCTCTTCTTCGCGTGTCCGGTATCCCCGCGCATCCCCGCGGCTATGACCTGCAAAGCGGTAGGTCTTCGCTTCAATGAGGGTGGGGCCCTCCCCTGCGGCCGCCCGAGCGCGCGCTTCGGTTACAGCGCGGTGCACTTCGACCACGTCCATACCGTCGACGATGACGGAGGGGATGCCGTACCCGGCGACTCGATCAGCGACGTTGGGTACCAAGCTGGTCTGAGAGAACGGGGTGGACGCCCCGTAAATGTTGTTCTCACACAGGTACACGATCGGTAGTTTCTGTACTGCGGCGAAGTTCAGGCCCTCGTGGAACGCTCCTTCGTTTGACGCGCCCTCTCCAAAGAAGCAGAGTGCGACTTGATCGGTCTTCTTCATCTTGAAGGCAAGTCCGAGCCCGGACACGATGCTGATGCCGCCAGCGACAATCGCGATTGCTGGAATCATCCCGACGTCCGGGTCACCGAGATGCATTGAACCGCCCTTGCCTCCGCAGCACCCGGTGGCCTTGCCGTAAAGCTCTGCCATGGCGCCCCTGACGCTTACTCCCTTGGCCAGTGCGTGCCCGTGAGGGCGATGTGTCGAGGTGATCCAGTCGCTCGGCTGCAATGCCTGGCACGCTCCGACGGCTACCGCTTCCTGTCCCTGGTACTGGTGAAGAGTGCCCGGAAGCTCTCCCTTAAGAAAGAGCTGATAAACGCGATCTTCGAATCGTCGAATTCGAAGCATCTCTTTGTAGTAGTGCAGGGACACGTCTGGAGCGAGCTCCGAGAGATCAATCGATTCGATCATGAGTGAAGTGCCTTCAGTACTCGTTCAGCCTGCCCGGCCGAGCCGTAGAGCCGCAGGAAGTCCCGTACGGTCCAAGAGATTGCTGCTTTACCGACAACCTGAAAGTCAGTTGCCTTGTGGGACCCAACCAGGTCGTGGACGAATCCCTGACGGCTCGCGAACGACCCGGTGTACTTGACGACGGCGTCGAGGTAATTCGACTTGAGCCTCGTCCCGACGTTGAACTTCGCCACCCCACTCGCGACAGCGGCTTTCACTGCATCCGCCGGAAAACCCGTCCCACCGTGAATTGCGAGCGGCACATCAACGGCGTCGGCGATCTCCTGGAGCCGCCGCAGGTCGATGTCTGACGTAAAGTCCGTGAGCAGATGGACGTTTCCTACCGCAACGGCGAGCACGTCAACACCTGTCTCCGCGACGAACTCTGCCGCTTCGGCCGGGTCAGTCATGTAAGCGTGGCTGTCGTCAATCGACTCGCCGATGTAGTCGGGCAGCGAGCCAAACTCGGCTTCGACGGCCACCCCGGCAGCATGTGCCGCCTCGACCAGCTTCGCTGAAGCTGCCTTAGCCTCCGGTACCGGCCATCGATGGCTGTCTATCATGACGAAGTTGAACCCGGAATCAACTCCGACGAGGGCCTGCTCGAGCGTATGCGTCTCGTTGAGCAGGAATGAGACTGGTACGCGGCATCCGTCGATCAGTGCCCGGCCAGAGGCGCCCAGAAATTGGATACCGCGATGGTCAAGCCACTCATCGTCAAGCATCGTGGCGCCGAACCCGACGATTACCGGGGAATTTTCCGCCTCGGCGGCTTCGAGCACCGCCTCGAGAGAGTAGCTGTCCCAGCTTTCGAAGTATCCGATGGCAAAGCCCCCGTTGACGGCTTCGTCGAGCAAGGCGGGCAAGGGTACGAGCGGCATTGTGAGATTCTCCTTAGTCTGTCAATCGGTTGGTGTAGTTAGGACGACGCGTTCGGCTGCGCTGAGCGCCTCCTCACGGGTGAACAGGGTGCTCGTGCAACCGAGGCCTCGCGTCACGGATGCTCCGACCGCGGCCGCAAATCGAAGTGTCCTGTCAATCGGCCACTTCTCTCGCAGCCCCACGACGATGCCCGCCGCGAATGCGTCCCCGGCCCCGGAGCCGTCGACGAAGTCGACCGCCAGGGGTTGAACGTTGATGAGGTTGTCGGAGTCCATGAAGAGCGCACCATTTGATCCCTTGGTGATGATGACGGCACCGCAACCCCACTCGAGCAGAGCCGCCGCCTGTCGTACCGGATCCGATTCGCCAGTCAGTTCCAAAGCTTCGTCTTGATTGGGCAGAAAGCAGTCAACGTGGGGGAGCACGACCATTAATTGTTCAACCGCCGTCGGAGCACCGTGGGGCACTACGACGTCAAGAACCGTCGTGGTTCCTCGCGACCGAGCTTCGGCGAAGACTTTCGCAAGCTGGTCGGCAGTGAGGGCAGGGAGAGCGAAGAATCCGCCGACCACGAGCACACTCCGCTGCTCAGAGACGAGCGCAATTTCCTCTGCGGTCAACTCCGCGTTCGCACCCACCGAGTGGATATACCGGCGATCGTCGCCCTTGATCGTGACGATGACGGTTTGTGAGGTCGCCAATCGGGACTCGCCCATCGCCAAGACATCCACGCCCTTACCTGTCAACGTTTCGCGCACCCACTCGCCCAGCGAGTCAGCGCCCACACGGGCCGCAAGCGCCGTCTCAACGCCCAATGCGACCAGTGCAGTAGCCGTATTCGCCGCACATCCCCCCACGTCACTGAGCGGGGCCGGGACGGTGACAATTTCTCCAGAACTGGGCATCGCGTCAAGTGGGGGAAGAAAAAGGTCTGCGACGACCAGCCCTGCGCACGCGACGGGGAGGTGTTGGCTGTCCCTCGTAGGGGGGAGATGAACGGTCACGTTATCGCCTTTTTCAACAAGCAAAGATTAGATTGGTCATTTGCCCGCATAGTGGGCATATGTTCATATTGCCGTTCTGAAAGCTATGTGTCAAGTAGAAGCCGACGCCGACTGCACGAAGTCCCGTACCCATGCGGACTGAAGCGCAATGTCCGCCGGGGAGGGGAACATCCGATCGACCCCATGCCTGAGCAGTTGCGCACTCGCAGAGCGAATGTGATGCTAGGGGAATGTTGACGCACGAGCAGATTGAAGTTGCCAGAGCCTTCGCCGCATCTCAGTTACAGAAAGCTGGCATCGCCATCAGCCCTAGCGAGCGCCAGGCGATCGAAGTCTCCGACTTCGGATTAGGAGATTTGGAAACCACCGGCCTACAGCTGGTGATATATGTCAACACGGAACGTGTTTGTGCAAAGGAGATCGTGCTAGGCCCTGGGCAAACTTGTCCCGAGCATCGGCATGTTAACGTCGGTGACGAACCCGGAAAGGAAGAGACATTCCGAGTTCGGGCGGGCACTGTTTACCTCAATGTTGACGGAGACCCGACGCCCCAGCCCCGAGCAATTGCCCCTAATTCGGATTACTACACTGCCCGGCACGAGGTCGTGCTCTCTTCAGGCCAGCAATACACAGTAATGCCGGGAGTCAGGCATTGGTTTCAGGCCGGACCGGATGGCGCGATCGTCAGCGAGTTCTCGACGCGGAGTACCGATGAGCATGACGTCTTCACCGACCCACGCATAGAACGGGTTACAGTTGTGCTCGACTAGCAACGCTGGCGCTATGGGTCTTTACTTCGGATGCAACGCCAGTGTGAGGATTTCCGATTTAGTTGAAACCGGAGTTGGCAGTGAGTGACGAAGCAACAACGCCATCTCAGACTGTTAGGACCCTAAGGTCGGCTTCACCGGAGCTCCTCACACGAGTTGCGTCGATGTACTACATCGAGGACATGACTCAAGAGGCGATTGCCTCAACGCTCGGGTTCTCGCGCCCGAAGATTGGTCGGCTATTGACCCAAGCGAAAGAGTCGGGCGTTGTAGAGATCTCAGTCAATCTCCATCCATCACTAGCTGTACCTGTCGAATCCGAGCTGTCCTCTCGATTTGGCTTGGTTCGAACCGTCCTGGTCGTGGACAACAAGGACGAGGAACAGCTGCGTATGCAGGCTGGAAAGGCCGCGGTTGAAGTGCTAGACGCGCATCTCCACGATGGCGCTATCGCTGCAATCGGCATGGGGAGGAATGCGCGGGCTGTTGCGCAGCAGGCCCGAGGCTTGAGACCAAGACACGCCACTATCGTCAGCGCCATGGGCGGAGTCGCCTCTATCGGTGATGGTCTCAACTCGAATGATGTCGCGTCCCGACTAGCAGAGGCCTTCGGCGCCGATTCTTTTGGTATCTATGCACCGGCTTACGTTGACAGCCAGGTCACTCGCGATGCTCTGCTACACAATGAAGATGTTCGTGCGTCCGTCGACCGCGCACGGGGGGCAAGCGTAGCTGTTGTTGGAATCGGCGACGCCAATGAGGAATCGTTGGTCGTCAAACTGGGACTTCTCAAGGCCGACGAAATGGCACTGATGCGAAAAGAAGGTGCAGTAGGCGACGTTTTGGGAAGTTTCTTCGACGCGCAGGGTGCGCCTGTCGCGTCGTGGATTGAGAACAGGGTAATCGGAATTTGCGCAGCGGATCTCCGCAAGATCGAACTCGTGATTGCTGTTGCACCGGAGTCCACGAAAGCCGAATCGATCGTCGGCGTGTTGAACTCCGGTATCGTCAACGTTCTCATCACGTCGCTCTCCACGGCACGCCGAGTGCTCGAGCTCTCGGAAACTATCTGATCCCTCGCGACCTGCCATGTTGGTTCACACCCGCCATGGCACTTCTCTTTGGTGCACTGCTCACGGGAGCAGGCCTCCCGAACGCCACGCTGGGCCCTAGGAGCGTAGCGCCAACGAGAACTATCGCTAGACCAACGATGACGGACTTGCGCTTTTCGAAGGGCATGATCTTCCTCGATATCCTCGGTGGGAATGTAACTGCGGCACCATCTCAATGGCCAGGGGCTGGCCCGAGCGAGCTGCGTTCGACAGGGACACACTCGACCAGCTGGTTTCCCGTGCCTCTCCCGGCGAGCAGGGCCTTGACTGCCAGTTGACCCATCTCCAAATAGGGCATGCGGATAGTAGTGAGCGGAGGGTTCATGTACGGTGCGATCTCGCGCTGGTCGTCATACCCGATGACGGACACGTCCTCCCCGATTCGCAGACCAACTTCACGGATCGCGTCGTAGGCTCCCAGCGCCATCCGATCGTTTCCGCAGAGTAGAGCGGTGGGTGGTTCAGGCAGTGCAAGTACTTCTCTGGCGAGCTGGTATCCAGTCGCTGCCGTCCAGTCTCCGTAGCGGATCAGTCCACTATCGAC
>JBIISS010000052.1:0-6829 GCA_044340895.1 Microbacteriaceae bacterium | reverse complement strand
GCATCCGACACGGTGGGGGGCGTTCATTGACAAAGCCGCAGCGCACGTTGAGGCGAAGAAGAGACTTGAACTACTCGGAGTTGGCGACATTGATCTGCGGGCACCTGTGGGATCATTGCCCGTTGTTGACCAAGCGTTTGTGCAAATTGCTCGGGGACTTGGGGACGGGGCTCGAGTCTTCTTGCTCGACGAGCCGACGGCGCCAATGGATGATGCCGAAGTCACACGCTTTCTAAAGGTCTTGAAGACCGCCGCGGCAGAGGGAGCATCCATCGTCTACATTTCTCACAGGCTCGATGAAGTGTTCAAGCTTGCTGATCGAATAGTCGTGTTGCGCGATGGCCATTTAGCTGGGGAGTTCGCAACTGCGAACACAAATGTTCGACAGGTCGTGGCCGCAATGGTGGGTGGCCGTTCACTGATCCAAGGTGACCATGTGACGAAGGCACCATCGACACATATTGCGCTCGACGTTCGAGGTATTCAAGGGCACCTCGTCGGGGACTTCTCTCTTAGATTGACAGAGGGTGAGCTCTGTTGCATTTATGGAATCAGTGGCTCCGGGCGGGAGCAGATTGGTGGCTTGATTTCTGGAGCAGTCCGCCGAACAAACGGTCAGGTGGTGCTCAAGGGCCGAGAGATTCCAAGCGGAGGCATCGCGACCGCGATTCGCATGGGCCTCGGTTACGTTCCTGCAGAGCGGCGAAGCCAGGGCCTGATGATCGAGGCCAGCGTTGCGGCGAATCTGACACTCTCCATTCTTCAGAAGATGTCGAAATGGGGCTTCCTTTCTCCGTCAGCCCCGAGTCACCGAGCACTTCATTGGATCAAGAACCTGCGCATCAAGGCAAGAAGCCCAGAAGCACCCGTGGGTTCACTCAGTGGAGGCTCACAGCAAAAGGTCCTTCTCGCTCGGTGGCTTGCTGCGGATAGCGATGTCTTGGTGCTCGAAGAACCAACTCGGGGAGTTGACATCGCGACGAAATCCGAGATCTACGAGCTCATGCGATCGTTAGCTTCGCGTCGAAAATCAGTGCTCGTGGTGACCTCCGATATTGAGGAAGCCGCACTGATCGGCGAGCGAGTGATTGTTCTCCAGGGCGGCAACATCGTCGCCGAGTTGACAAAACCCACCCAGGAAGAAATTGCCCTGGCAGCACATGTGAAGAAAGGAAGTGGTGTCCGTAATGGTGCGCACCTCGAAAAGTGAGAACCCTAATCCAAAAGACGGGTCTGCCGAGTTAGAAGGAACTTCCGGGGGGCCCGCGCGAAGTCGCGAGCGCCTTGCGAAAATCTTGCAGGGCCAAGGATTAATCGTGATGCTCGTCCTCATTGGTTCTTTCTTCGCCTTGAGCTCCCCGTTCTTCTTGACGGTCAACAACATGCTGATCATCGGCGCTGGCATTGCCGCGCTTGGAATTATGGCTATTGCGCAAACATTCCTCGTGATATCGGGCGGCATCGATATCAGTGTCGGAAGTGTTGTGGCACTCAGCGGCGTAGTCATGGGCATCGTGCTCATGGCCGGCGCGCCTTTTGCGGTGGCTGCACTAGCTGCCGTTGGCACGGGTGCCCTCGTCGGTGCTTTCAACTCTGTCTTGGTCGTTGTTCTGAAGATCGACCCCTTCATCGCAACGCTAGGCTCGCTTTCACTTTTCTCCGGTCTTGCCTACACACTCACGAACGGCCAAACAAGAGCCATCAATGACCCTGTCCTCACCTTCATCGGCATCGAGCGACTCGTTGGAGTGCCGCTTCCCCTTATCTTCTTTATCTTCCTTCTCCTAATTGGACTCGTCATCGAAAGGTTCACGTCCTGGGGCCGGACCATATACGCAATCGGCGGGAACCGCGAAGCCGCCCGATTGTCGGGTGTCAACATCAAGCGATCACAGGTCATCCTTTATGTCGTTTCGGGCACATCGGCCGGCGTAGCGGGAGTGCTAACCGTGGCGCAACTGGCTGCTGCGTCACCACAGGTCGGGGCGAACTACCTGCTGTCGGTAGTGACTGCAGTCATTCTTGGAGGAACATCCCTGACAGGTGGTCGCGGCTCTCTCTTGGGCACTTTCGTCGCAGTTCTTATTCTGGGAGTTTTGTCGAACGGATTCGCTTTGCTGGGTACGAGCTCAAACGCCCAAACCATGGCCCTGGGTGCCGCTCTGATTATTGCAGTCCTCCTCGATCAGACCACAAGGCGCCTCCGAGGTCGCGCGGCATGATTAATTCCCCCAAAGAGAGCGAATTAATCCGCTTGAGCACCGCCGAGATCGAAGTGACAATCGACCCAACATATGGCGGGGACATCACCAGTATCGTCACACGAGAAAGTCGTAAAGAGATTCTGTTTCAAAGCCCTTGGAGAGAGGCTGCGGAGTTTTCGATCCGGAATCCTGGTAATCGTTTGTTCTACGATTCACGATCCGACTGGCTTCAGAAGTACAGAGGTGGCTGGCAAGTGCTCTGCCCTGTTGCGGGAGGTGGGTATGGTGATCCAGATTCACAGACACTCTTTCACGGAGAGGCATCGAGGGCGACATGGCAGGTGCAACATGTTGGACCCCATGAACTTGAGCTACTCGTCGACTTGATCACTCAACCACTCCGAATTTCCAAGACTATAGAGACTAGCGGCAGTCGCGTAACTGTGCGGGACACGGTCTCGAATCGTGGATTACAGGCGGTCAACTTTGATTTCGCGCATCACATTGCCCTCGGTGGTGACTTGCTCAATGAGGACTGCAGATTGGCCACTGGCGCTACTCAGTTTGTGAGAGATCCGGCATCCTCAGCCACTCCTGATCGTGAAGAGCCTATGTCCCTAACCGCGATGGATAACGACTTCGGTCACATTCCTGGACCGCCAATCACGGCATTCGAATTTGGGTGGTTCAAGGAGTTCAGCTCGCTTTGGGCCGAAGTGAAGACAGCAAGTGGATCCCTTTCAGTTCGGCTCGAATGGAATGACAGCATGCCATTTGCATGGCTATGGAAGGAACTGAGTGCGAGCCAGGGTTGGCCATGGTTTGGCCGGGCTCGCGTGTTGGGAATCGAGCCTTCGAACACGCCCACGAGTGGGCCCAACAGAGGTGTTCGCACTTCCCTTGAGCCTGGTGAATCCGTCGACTTTGAGATTTCCCTGCAAATTGGGTCCTGAAAACTTCATCGCCTCACGCATCACTCAACCCATTTCCTGAAAGGCAAACGAAACAAATCATGATTCTTACCGAATTGCTCTCCGCACGACCGATTCCACTCTGGAATATCGTTAAGCAAAGTGGGGTAAACGAGATTGTTGCCCTCATGAGGGGCGCGGAGCAAGAACAACGGACTTTTCCCGCGGCTGCCAGTAGGGGGTCTGAAAAGGACCCTCGTGAGCACGCGCCCTGGAGCTTTGAGTCGCTCCGTCGCGACAAGGAGTTGTTCGCCGAGCACGGGTTTTCGGTGGTTGCGATTGAGGACACACCTCCGATGGATCTGATCCGTCTGGGGCTGCCTGGTCGCGACGAAGAAATCGAAAACTTCATCACCCAACTTCGAGCGATGGGCCGCCTGGGAATCCCCGTATTGGGCTACAACTGGATGGCCGTTTCGAGTTGGACCCGCACGAACGTTGCGGTGCCGGGGAGAGGGGATGCGCTTGTGACTGGTTTCGACCGAGTCGAGTCTGAGGGGATGCCTGCGCTGGCAGAGCCGGGGTCAATAAGCCCTGAACAACTGTGGGACGGCTTGCGCTACTTCTTGGATGCAATAGTTCCGGTGGCCAAAGAGGAAGGTGTTCAGATGGGTATGCATCCAGACGACCCACCTCTTCCGCGACTTCGTGGGATCCCGCGCATCATGGGTTCAGTGGACGCATACCGTCGGCTTCTCGAGTTGAATTCTTCTGACTCAAATGGAATCACTTTTTGTCAAGGAAACATCACTCTCATGACAGACGACATGCCGTCGCTTATTCACGAATGGAAGGACAAGATTGCCTACGTGCACTTCCGCGACGTGCGTGGAACTGCGGATTCTTTCGTCGAAACTTTTCACGACGAGGGAAAAACGGACATGGCAGCGTGCATGCGAGCATACTCGGAAATTGGTTTTGAGGGCCCGATGAGACCTGACCACGTCCCAACGATGTTTGGAGAGTCGAATGAAAACCCTTCTTATGGAACTTTGGGTCGAATTTTCGCACTTGGTTACATTCGTGGTCTCGAACACGCCACTTTCGGTAAGGCGCGCGACACTCGCTGAGCAGCTCGAGCCCAGCATGTCTGATATCTGGGCCGACCAGTTTACGCTCGAGCGACATTTTGGACAGGAAACTTGATATCTGATTACAAGTACTCGACCCGGGCAATTGACTTGGTGGCGATGTCGCACGACGCCAGTCACTACCTGCTGACGCCACATACGGTTGCCATGCCTGAATCAATCGAGCAGGTCGCCGGGTTACTCGCGCATGCCTCGCGAACGTGCAGCCCGGTTACCTTTCGTTCGGGCGGCACGAGCTTGTCGGGGCAAGGAGTGACGGATCACACGTTGGTCGACACGAGAGCGGGTTTTCGCGACATTGAGGTGCTCGATGCCGGTGCGCGCGTGCGCGTGCAGCCTGGTGCTACAGTGCGACAGGTCAATGCGCGACTCGCGCGGTTCGGCCGGAGACTCGGCCCCGACCCGGCGAGTGAAATCGCTTGCACCATTGGGGGCGTCATCGCCAACAATTCCAGTGGCATGGCATGTGGCACCGAACAGAACACCTACCAAACGCTCGAGTCAATGACACTCGTGCTCGCGAGCGGAACGACAATTGACTCTGCATCCGCAGATGCTGATGAGCAGTTGCGCCTCGCCGAGCCCGACCTGTGGGCCGGGCTGTCGACGCTGCGTGAGCGCGTACTGGGTGATGCGGAATCGGTGGAGTGCATCCGCCGCCTGTTCACCATGAAGAACACGATGGGCTACGGCCTCAACAGCCTGCTCGACCACGAACGACCGATTGACCTGCTCGTGCATCTTCTGATTGGTAGCGAGGGAACGCTGGGTTGGGTGGGTGAGGCGGTGTTTCGCACTGTGCCCGTGGCGCCGCTCGTAACGACTGGTCTTCTCGTGTTCTCGAGCCTCGCGCACGCGACCGCATCGCTGCCCGCCCTCGTGGCGGCTGGTCTCGCGACAATCGAACTCATGGACGCCACCTCCCTGCGCGTCGCGCAAACTCTCTCCGACGCCCCGGCTGCGATCACCGCCCTCACGATCGACCGACACGCCGCGCTGCTCGTCGAAGTGCACGCGACGACGGATGCTGAGCTCGCGCGTGGCATCAGGGCCGTCGATCGGGTCGTCCCCGGGCTGTCGCTCTCGGCACCGTTCTCGTTCTCGGGCGAACCCGCCGAGCGCGCAGCGCTGTGGCGAGTGCGCAAGGGCCTCTACCCCGCAGTCGCCGAGGCGCGTCCGAGCGGAACGACGGCGATCCTCGAAGACGTTGCGGTACCGGTGGCAAATCTGCTGCCCACGTGCGAAGGTCTCGTGGCGATGTTTGAGCGGCACGACTACGACAGCGCAGTGATTTTCGGGCACGCTAAGGATGGCAACATTCACTTCTTGCTCACAGAGCGCTTTGACACTGCCGAGGGCGTCGCGCGCTATGCCGCCGTGACCGCCGAGATTGTTGAGCTTGTTCTCGAGCAAGGTGGCACACTCAAGGCGGAGCACGGAACGGGTCGAATCATGGCACCGTTCATCGAGCGTCAATACGGCGCAGAGCTAACCGATGTGATGCGCACGCTCAAGGCACTGTGCGACCCAGCGGGTGTGCTCAACCCAGGAGTTATCATTACTGACGACGATCAAACCCACCTCAAGCACCTCAAAACCACCCCGACAGTCGAGGCGGAGGTCGACCGATGCGTCGAATGCGGCTACTGCGAGCCGACATGCCCGAGCCGTGGGGTTACCTTGACACCGCGGCAGCGCATCGTCGTTCGGCGTGAACTGGCTGCTGCCGAAGCCCGCGGCGACCACGCCATGGTCAAAGCGTTGCTCGTCGACGAACCCTACGAGAGCGTTCAGACCTGCGCGGTCGACGGGTTGTGTGCCATTGCCTGTCCCGTCAACATCAATACGGGTGACCTCGTGCGACGATTGCGATCCGAAGGCCGCGCACCCGGTCGCGGCCTGTGGAACACGGCCGCCAAGCAGTGGGGCGCCACCACCCGCATCGCCTCCCTCGCCCTCACCGTGGCGGATGCCCTTCCGGCCGCCCTCGTACGCGTCGCCAGTTCGGCCGCGCGCGCGATGCTCGGCGCCGATGTCGTGCCACGCTACGAGTCAGGCCTGCCGCGTGGCGGCGCACGCCGCTCGCGCTTGGTCGACGCTTCCGCCGCTGTGCGGGGGTTGTCGACTGCGGCCACCACCGTCGCAGCCGCCCCGACCGTCGGGCCGATTCCGGTCGGAATCTTCCTACCAGCCTGCGTTGGAACGATGTTTGGGCCCGAAGGTGATGACCGCGTCCCCAAAGGCGCCGGTGCCACTGCCGCTCTGCTCGCGTTGTGCGAGCGCGCGGGCGTGACGCTCATCGTGCCCGAGGGCATTGACGGGCTGTGCTGCGGAACCCCCTGGAAGTCAAAGGGTCACACTGCGGGGTATGCAAACATGCGCGAGCGGGTGAGGGCTGCGATGGCAGGCCTGCGCTCCGACAGAGAACTCGAGGATCTCATCGCAACGCTGCCAATCATCAGCGATGCCGCATCGTGCACCGAAGGATTCGCAGGGCTCCTGCGCGGTGCCGACGGCGCTCCTGCGCGCGTCATCGACTCGGTGACCTTCGTCGCCGAAAACC
>JBIISS010000051.1:0-7056 GCA_044340895.1 Microbacteriaceae bacterium | reverse complement strand
GCATTGGTGTGGTCGGCAGAAATATGAAGGATCATGTTGACGTCGTTGAGAACTCCACCGTCTTCTTCGAGACCGGTGTTCTCGCGCGAGTCGCTTCCGACCAGCAGGATGTTCACGCCGCCCTCAATGGCGCCAATCGAGGGAATCACCTCGGGCTCATTGGCGAGGGTCACACCCTCTTTCGCGCTTCGCGAAATGTCCCACACCGCAATCGCCGCGACTGACGTCGCGCTCACCAGGACAACCGCGACGACTGTCGCAATGACCGAGAGCACGAAGGCCACGGGTCCACGGGCGTTACGACGCCCATGGCGAGCGACAGGTCGGCGTGGCGTGCGCGGGGCACGCGGGGTGCGTTGGGTCGAAGCGCTCATCGTGTCTTCTCCAAGCGGTCGGGCGATAAATTCTGGTCTTGCGCGGAGGGCGTGGGATTCGAACCCACGAAGCATTTCTGCTCACTGGTTTTCAAGACCAGCTCCATCGGCCGCTCGGACAGCCCTCCCGGTGCGCATCCATACCCAGTGGGTTTGAACAGCGACGGTTAATGCTACCCGACACGGTCTCACCCAACCTTGCCAGCTCAATCTGGCAGGAATCTGAGTGGCGTCTCAGCGGAACGACTTCAAGATAGGGAGTAGCCCGTCGTCTTCTGCGGGACCGCAGAGTTCGTTTGCGACCTTTGCGACCTCGAATGGCGCGTTCCCCATGGCAACGCCTCGGCCCATTGCCGCGGCCCACTCGAGCATCTCGACGTCATTTCGACCGTCGCCTGCAGCCAACACGTGCGATCGAGGAATGCCGAGTTTCTCGCGAATCTTCTCGAGACCCGTTGCCTTGTTGACGCCATCGGGCGCAATGTCGAGCCATGCCGTGTAACCGATGGAATAGCTCACGTGGTGCAGCCCCATCTTTTCGACCATGGCGAGAAACGCATCCATGCCGTTGTCGTGATCGGGTGAAATCACCACGACACGAGTCGCATCGATGAACAGGAGGTCGTTGAAGGCAACCTTGTGGCTTTTCGGAGCATTTGAGTAACCGGGGAACGGCTCGGTGTAGTAGTAATCGCCGTACTCGTCTTCGACGGCGTATTTTCCCTCGGGAAGATATGGCTGGATGGTCGACAACACGGTCGCCGGACTAAACGTCTCGACCCACTCGTAGGAGTACCCACTTGGCTCGAGCGGGTTTCGCTTGAGCACCGTGGCCCCATTCGAGCAGACAATGTATTCCGGGCTGATGCCGAGTTGGTTCAGAATCGGGAACGTGTCGGCAACAGAACGGCCAGTGGCCAGCGTGACCTCATGGCCGAGCTCCGCGACGCGACGCACCTCAGTGCGCAATGCTTCACTCACCTCGCCACGCTGCGTAACCAGCGTGCCGTCGATATCGAGTGCGACGAGCCAACGATAAAGAGGATCGAACTCGACCATTATGCGATCACCGGCTTGAGCACATCGAGGCCACCGATGAAGGGGCGCAACGCTTCGGGAACAATGACGGATCCGTCAGCCTGCTGGTGTGTTTCGAGAATTGCCACGAGCCATCGCGTGGTCGCGAGAGTTCCGTTGAGTGTGGCCACCGGTTCGGTCTTACCCGATTCGGTGCGGAACCGAGTCTGCAGTCGTCGTGCCTGAAAAGTTGTGCAGTTCGAGGTCGACGTCAGTTCGCGATACGCGTCCTGGGTGGGAATCCACGCCTCAATATCGAACTTTCGTGCAGCCGACGAACCGAGATCTCCGGCGGCAACGTCGATAACTCGGTAGGCCAGCCCAAGTTTCTGCAACATCGCCTCTTGCCACGCAACCAAGCGGTCATGTTCAGCTTCGGCTTCGTCGGGGTGGGCGTAAACGAACATCTCTAGCTTGTTGAATTGGTGCACGCGGATGATCCCCCGCGTGTCTTTGCCGCCAGACCCCGCTTCGCGTCGGTAACACGTTGACCATCCGGCGTAGCGCAGGGGGCCACCGCTCACGTCGACGATCTCGTCGGCGTGGTAACCCGCGAGGGCCACCTCGCTCGTACCGGTGAGGTACAAGTCGTCGGCCGGAAGGTAGTAAATCTCGTCGGAGTGTGCACCGAGGAACCCCGTGCCATTCATGATTTCAGGTCGAACCAGAGTGGGCGTAATGAGCGGCGTAAAGCCGGCCTCAAGAGCTTGGTCAAGCGCCATGTTCATGAGCGCGAGTTCGAGGCGGGCACCAACACCCTTCAAGAAGTAGAAGCGCGCGCCCGACACTTTGGCTCCACGAACCGTGTCGATGGCGTCGAGGCCCTCGCCGAGTTCGAGGTGATCTTTGGGTTCAAAGTTGAACTGCGCCGGCGACCCGTGCGTGCGCAGCGTGACGAAGTTCTCTTCACTTCCGGCGGGAACACCGTCGATAACGAGGTTTCCCAATCGTGAGACGGCGAGTGAATAGGCCTCTTCCGCCGTGTTGGCCGCCGTGTTTGCATCTTTCACCCGTTGGGCAAGCTCGGCTACTTCGGCGAGCAAGGCCTTTTTTTCATCGCCCTGAGCTTGGCCAACTTTCTTGCTGAACACGTTCTGCTCAGCACGTAGGGTTTCGAATTCGGTCAGTGCTGAACGACGGGCCGTGTCGGCGCTAATCGCAGCATCAACGAGCGCGACATCGTCGCCACGCGCCGTCTGCGAACGTCGAACCACATCGGGGTTGTCGCGAAGAAGTGCGGGGTCAATCACAGGGGCAAGTCTACCGAGCGCGCTATGAGCCAAGAATTCCGTCAAGCCACGCGCGCGCATCCACGAACACTTGGTCGGCGTAGCGGTCTTCGTGCTCGATGGGGGCCCGATCCGCGCGCGGATATGAGCCCAAGAAGATGACCTTCGGGCTGAAGCGACGCAGACCGAGCAGTGCATCGGACATGCGCTCATCGCGGGCGTGACCGTCGGCGTCAATCACGAATCGGTAGCGACCGAACTTGTCGCCGATTGGGCGCGACTGAATCAGGCTGAGATTTACCCCGCGCGTCGAGAATTGCTCGAGCATGTCGAGAAGTGCGCCGGCACGATCATCCGGAAGCTCAATAATCAAGCTCGTCTTGTCATGACCCGTGGGTTCGGGCAAATCAGCGGTCTTGCTGACGAGCACGAAGCGCGTCTGTGCGTTGGGGTTGTCGCCCACGTTTTCGGCGAGAACCTCGACGTCGTAGTGCTTCGCTATACCGGGCGGAGCGATGGCGGCCTCGGCGGTCGTCGTGTTGAGCAGATCAGCGGCCGCTGCCACGTTGCTCGGGCTGGGAATGTGCCCGTGGTGCGGAATTGTCTTTTCAAGCCACGCGCGACATTGGGCATAGGCCACGGGATGCGCGTTCACAACCTTCACATCGGCGAGCGCAGTGCCTCGAGGGGCAACGAGGTCGAATCGAACCGGAACGAGATACTCACCAATGATTCGAAGCCCCGGGATGTTCGCCAACGCGTCTTGCGTTGCCGTCACCCCACCCTCAACCGAGTTTTCGATGGCGATCATGGCTGCGATGGATTGACCCGTCACGACGTCATCCAGCGCTTCGCCAACGTTGTTTACCGGGCGCCACTGAGCCCCGGCAGCCTGCGGAACCTGCGCAAGCGCAGCCTCCGTGAATGTGCCGGCGGGGCCGAGGTAGCTGAACGAATTGACCATCCCACACAGACTACCGGCGGAGGCAAAAGGCCGGGCGCTGGTTCGACCTGAGCTCTACCTCAGCTCGTCCACAGCTCGTCCTCACCGGTTTCGTGGCGCTGCGTTATCCCTGGTCGAGATAGCGAGGCGCGGGGTCCAGTCCGAAGAATTGTTCCAATGTCGGTGTTCCGGTGTTGTGCATTTCGGTGGCCAATTCAACCCCGACGAATCGGTAGTGCCACGGCTCGAACTCATAGCCGGTGATTTCAATGAATCCATCCGGGTAGCGCAGAACGAAACCGAAGCGCCAGGCGTTCGCCGCCAGCCACTGTCCCGCTTGCATCTGCGCGAAACACGTCTGCACTGCGCACTGACCGGAGATGTCGCCGATGTCTGCGGCGAGTCCCGTTTGGTGCTCACTGTGGCCCGGGCGTGCCGTGAGCGTGTCGTCGCCGCGGTACAGCTCTGCCTGTGTGTCGTAGCTTCGGTAAACGCTTTGCAGCATCATCTCGCCGCCGGTTTCACTCGTGTAGGCCGCGAACATCGTGGTGAGCGCATCCGCCGCCTCGGTGCGAAGGGTCGACGCGAAGGCATACGGCACCGGAGCATCACTGATCGGGCTCGGAACATAATTCGGGTCGGCAAGCGGCCGATGCTTGTTCACGATGACCCACAGACTGTTGGGGTCGTCGATCGACAGCGCCTGCTTGTTGAACCCCTCGGGTGTCGGCGTCGGGGTTGGTGTGGGCGTCTTTGTGGGAGTCGGCGTGCTGGAGGCCGCCCCGAGTGAACCCGCGCTGAGAGCAAGTGTGGCCACAAGTGCGGCGACGGCCAACAGGGCGACCAGTCCCGAGACGGTCCACCACGTGGAGGCGCGTCGAAACAACGGCGTCTTAGGTCGACTAGCGGAGAAACTCACGTGCCTATTCTGGCTCATCCGACTCTGAGGACTCGCCGCGCTTGGCCGCCACGCGGGCCGCGAGATCGAAGGCTTCTCGATTCGCCGCGATTTCGTCCTTGTGATCAAACACCCACAGGGCCACCGCGATGAGCGGGTCAAAAAGCGTGCGACCGAGTTCGGTCACCATGTACTCGACCTGGGATGGCGCTCCCGCACGAATCTGGCGGCCTACCAGTCCATCCCGCTCAAGTTTCTGCAGTGTGACCGAGAGCATCTTTCGTGAAATGCCCGGGATGTTCTCGAGAAGATCAGTGAATCTCTGTGGCGCTCGAGCGAGATGCGACACGGTAATCACAGCCCACTTGTCGGCAACACGATTGAGGACATCGAGCGCTAGCTCGCGGTCCGGTCCGCGAAAAACCGCGCGAACATCCTCGCGTCGCTCGTGTACAAAGCCCATGTAGTCACTTTATCGTACCTAAGTAACCAATAGTGACTGATATGGTTGAGCCTATGTCTGCGCGCACAGGTTCCACAGCCACCGTTCCGGTTATGTCCAAGCGAGAGATTCTTCTCGTCATGATCGGCCTGATGTCGGGAATGTTTCTCTCCGCACTGGATCAGACCGTCGTGAGCACATCCATGCGCACCATCGCCGACGACCTCGATGGCATGGCACTGCAGGCGTGGGTTACGACCGCCTACATGATCATGTCGACGATTTCGACACCGATTTACGGAAAGCTCAGCGACATTTTCGGTCGTCGCTTGTTGTTCATCATCGCCATCGTGATTTTTCTTGCCGGTTCTCTCCTTGCCGGCGCGGCGATGGACATGTATCAGTTGGCCATCTACCGGGCCGTTCAAGGTCTCGGCGCGGGTGGCTTGATGGCACTCCCGCTCGCCATCATGGGCGACATGCTCGCCCCGCGCGAACGAGCAAAATATCAGGGCTTTTTTCTCGCCGTTTTTGGTGTCTCCAGCATCATTGGGCCGCTCATCGGAGGCCTGTTGTCGGGGATGCCGGAAATTCTCTGGCTAAGCGGGTGGCGCTGGGTCTTCCTGATCAACGTGCCCATCGGAATCATCGCGCTCGCCGTCGTGCTTCGATTCCTGCATCTTCCTCGCCACCCACGCACGGTGCGCATCGACTGGTGGGGCGCGGCAACGGTCATCATCGCAACGGTGCCATTGCTCGTCGTCGCCGAGCAGGGTCGCGAATGGGGTTGGGGCTCAGCAGCCGCAGTTGTCTGTTACGTCTTGGGCGTCGTTGGCGCGGTCGCCTTCGTCCTCGTCGAACGCCACATGGGTGACGATGCGCTCATTCCGATGAAGCTCTTCCGTTCGAGCACGTTCACCATGTCCACGATTCTCGGTGTCTTTGTTGGCTTCGGCATGTTCGGTGCCATGATGACCATCCCGCTGTACCTCCAGCTCGTCAAGGGGTCCACTCCCACAGAGAGCGGATTCCAGATGTTGCCGATGATTCTCGGGATGATGATCGCGAGCATCATGTCGGGACAAGTCATGGCGCGCACCGGCAGCTACAAGTGGTTCCCGCGAACCGGCACGCTGTCGATGGTGATTGGGTTCTTTCTGATGACCTTTCTCACGTTCGATTCGCCGCTGTGGTTCATCATGGTCGCCATGTTCATGCTCGGTTTCGGTCTGGGCCAGCTCATGCAAACACTCACCGTCGCCAGCCAAAACTCCGTTGGCTCGCGTGACATGGGGGTCGCGACGAGTTCGTCCACCTTCTTCCGCTCCATGGGCGGTACAGCCGGTACGGCAATTCTGTTCTCTGTTCTCTTCACCGAGATTCCCAACAAGCTGAAAGAGGCGTTTGCCAACCCGACGATCACCGGGCCACTTGAGGCTGCGATGAGGCAGACCGGCGCTGCCCTTGCTTCCGACCCAGATTCCGTAAGCCCCAAGGACGTGCAGATCTTCGAGCTTCTGTCGTCACAAGACCCCGGCGCGATCGGTAATGCCCTCAATGGCGACACGTCATTCTTGACCGGAGCCAACCCCGCACTCGCGAACCCGTTTCTTGTGGGCTTTGCCGAGTCGGTTGTTGCGGTCTACTGGATCGGGCTCGTTGTCGTCGTCGTTGCCTTCGTCTTGAGCTGGTTCGTCAAGGCCGTGCCGCTTCGCCAAAAATCAGCGATGCAGGAGGCAGCCGATGAGAACGCCGCGATTATGGCCGAAAAGGCGGCAGGAATGACCGGCGCGATGGTTTCGGCCGGGATGGAAGCCGAAGTCATCGAGGCTGAAAACAAGGCCGACGCCCGGGCCGCGCGCACCGCCACGAAAGCACGGGCGCAATCAGGTCAATCGAAGGCGGCAAAACTCAAGAAAGCTTCTTCTTCAGCTCCACAACAGAAGTAGCCACAGGCGTCTCGCTGGGCGTCAAGTCCGACGTCAGCGGGTCCCCCGCCACAATGCGCAGGGGCAAGACTCCGGCCCAGATAGATCGGGGGTCTCCATCATTGACGTCTTCATCCGGCATCTTGTTGCTGATCTTGACGCTGA
>JBIISS010000050.1:0-7075 GCA_044340895.1 Microbacteriaceae bacterium | reverse complement strand
TACGCCGCAGACCGCACGGGGCACATGATTCTTCAAACGCTCTTCCAGAACTGTGTCAAAGAAGGCGTCGAGTTCTTCAACGAGTATTACGTGCTGGATCTCGTCATGGTCGGCACCGGCAAGAAGCGCCAGCCCGCCGGCGTTGTTGCCTACGAGCTGGCAACCGGCGATCTGCACGTTTTCCAAGGAAAGTCCATCGTGTTCGCCACCGGTGGTTTTGGAAAGATCTACAAGACCACATCAAACGCACACACCCTGACTGGTGACGGCGTGGGCATCATCTGGCGCAAGGGCATCCCGCTCGAAGACATGGAGTTCTACCAGTTCCACCCGACGGGTCTCGCCGGTTTGGGCATCCTGCTCACCGAGGGTGCTCGTGGTGAAGGTGCAATTCTTCGCAACGCATCTGGTGAGCGATTCATGGAGCGTTACGCGCCGACCATCAAGGACCTCGCACCGCGCGACATCATTGCCCGTTGCATGGTGCAAGAGGTCGTTGAGGGTCGCGGCGCTGGACCGAACAAAGACTATGTTTTGCTCGACTGCACCCACCTCGGGGCTGAGGTTCTCGAAACCAAACTTCCCGACATCACCGAATTTGCGCGAACCTACCTTGGCATCGACCCCGTCGTTGAGCCCGTTCCGGTTATGCCCACCGCTCACTATGCAATGGGCGGTATTCCAACGAACGTCAAGGCAGAGGTACTCGCCGACAACACCACGGTGATTCCTGGCCTCTTCGCCGCCGGCGAATGCGCCTGTGTGTCGGTTCACGGATCCAACCGCCTGGGAACAAACTCGCTGCTCGACATCAACGTCTTCGGAAAGCGTGCCGGGCGCAACGCCGTGGAATACGCCAAGAAGGCGAAGTTCGTTGAGTTACCGAAAGACCCCGCGAAGTACGTGCGCGACCTCATTGAGGGCATCCGTGCCGCCAGCGGAACCGAGCGCATCGCATCCATTCGTAAAGAGCTGCAAGAAGAGATGGACCGCAATGCTCAGGTGTTCCGCACCGAAGAGTCGCTCAAGTCGGTTACCAACACTATTCAGGAGCTTCGCAAGCGCTACCGCAACATCTCGGTGACCGACAAGGGCCAGCGTTACAACACCGACCTGCTCGAAGCAGTCGAGCTCGGCTTCTTGCTCGACCTCGCCGAGGTCACCGTCTACTCCGCGCGTAATCGCAAGGAGAGCCGCGGTGGACACATGCGCGACGACTTCCCCGAGCGCAACGACAAGAAGTACATGGTGCACACCATGGCTTACCTCACCGGTGACCCCGAATCGGATCACGCAGGTGACCACATCAAGATCGACTGGAAGCCGGTCGTCATCACGAACTACCAGCCCATGGAGAGGAAGTACTAGTCATGGCTAAGACCGCCGCCCCTTCCGCCGTGCAGGCGTTCCAGATTCAACTCATCGTCAGCCGATTCAACCCCGAGGTCGACGAAGAACCCCGCTGGGAATCGTTCGACGTTGAGGTGTTCTCCACCGACCGCGTACTGGATGCCCTGCACAAGATCAAGTGGGAACAAGACGGCTCGCTCACGTTCCGTCGCTCGTGTGCGCACGGCATCTGTGGCTCCGATGCGATGCGCATCAACGGCCGCAACCGCCTCGCGTGCAAGACGCTCATCAAGGACCTCGACATCACGAAGCCCATCTACGTTGAAGCCATCAAGGGTCTTCCCCTCGAAAAAGACCTCATCGTCGACATGGAGCCGTTCTTCGCTGCCTACCGCGAAGTAAAGCCGTTCTTGATTGCCAACTCCAAGCCCGAAAAAGGCAAGGAGCGTCTGCAGACAATCGAGAACCGCGAGATTTTCGACGACACCACCAAGTGCATCCTCTGCGCTGCGTGCACCACGTCATGCCCCGTGTTCTGGACCGACGGTCAGTACTTCGGTCCGGCTGCCATCATCAACGCCCACCGCTTCATCTTCGACTCTCGTGATGACTCGGCCAAAGAGCGTCTCGAGATTCTCAACGACAAAGAGGGCGTGTGGCGTTGCCGCACCACCTTCAACTGCACCGAAGCGTGTCCTCGTGGCATTCAGGTGACGCAGGCGATCTCAGAGGTCAAGGCTGCCGTTCTGCGCGGTCGCCCCTAGCGAAGCAGGTTGGGCTGTCTAACAACAGTCCCCGCCCATGAACGCCCGACCACACCCTGGACTGTGTCAGCCAGCCCAACCCGAGCACGAGTGACCATCGCGCTCAGCGGGGCCCAGCCCACCACACCCGGGAATCAGCTGGCAGTTAGCTTGAGCCGAGTTGGCGCGATTCGGCCGCGGTGCGACCGGTGAGTGCTCGCGCGGCACGACTGCGGGCTTCCTCGAGGGTCACCGTCAATAATGCTGACCGAACTTCGGCGAGCGCAGCCGGAGCCATCGAGAGCGTCGTCACACCCAGCCCGACGAGCACAATCGCGAGATCCGGGTCGGCAGCTGCCTCACCGCACACGCCGACGGGCTTGCCCGCATCCGCGCCGGCCGCGCCCAGCCGTTCGATCAGGCGCAACACGGCAGGGTGCCAGGGGTCCTGATACGAGGCAACTGATCCGAGCATCCGGTCGGCTGCCATCGTGTATTGAATCAAGTCATTCGTGCCAATCGAAACGAAATCCGCCGACGCGAACACCTGGTCGGCCATTAGGGCAAGCGCCGGCACTTCTGCCATCACACCCGCAACCCGCAGACCCATCTCTTTGGCGAGCCCAACGAAGTAGTCGGTCTCTTCAGCATCCGACACCATCGGGGCCATGACCCAGAGTTCGGCATCCGTTGAGTTCTGTGCGTTGACGAGCGCCTGAATCTGATTGCGCAGGATGCTCTCTTTCACGCGCAGCGCACGAAGCCCTCGCAACCCCAAGGCTGGGTTGTCTTCGTGGCCGTCGTTCAAGAACAAGAGGGGCTTGTCTGCACCCGCGTCAAGCACGCGAACGACAACCTTCTTGTCTGCAAATGCGGAGAGCAGCTCGAGGTAGTGCTTCTCTTGCGCTTCGACGGTGGGCGCCGTGGTCGAATCGAGAAACAGCAGTTCGGTTCGAAAGAGTCCAACACCCTCAGCCCCAAGCCGGAGGGCCTCGGCTGCTTCTTTCGGACTGCCGAGGTTGGCGAACAGCGCGATCTGGTGTCCGTCCTTGAGCGCTCCGGCGGTGATGGGTGCCTTCGACGCCGCCAGCCAGGCGCTGCGACGAACGTTGGCCTCGGAAATGTCATGCGGGCTCGCATCCACGGTGACGGTCGATGCGCTGGCATCCAGAATGACCAGTGTTCCGTTGCGAAGATTTTCGGCGCCGTGAACACCCACAATCGCGGGGATAGATTTCGCGCGAGCAAGAATCGCCGTGTGCGACGTGGGGCCACCGTCGCGCGTGATCAGCCCCAACACGCGGTTGAAATCAAGCATCGCGGTGTCTGCGGGAGCAAGATTGTCGGCCACCAGGATGAAGGGAATCTCTGAGTTCGGCACGCCCGGCGCGACGACCCCTCGAAGGTGCGCAATCACGCGGCGCGACACATCGGCTAGGTCAGCCGACCGTTCTCCCATGTAACCGCCCATTTCCTCAAAGACGGCCTGAAAGGCGCCGAATGCTTCGAAAACCGCGCGCTCGGCTGTTTTTCCGTCGTGGATGCGCTTGCTCACATCCTTCGCAAGAGCTGGATCCCCCGCCATCAGGGCCTGCGCCTCAAGCACCGCTTGGGCGTCGCCGCCGACCTTGACTGCATGTTGCCCAAGCCACACGCCCACAGCGGCAAGCGCCTCGTTCGCGCGCGATACCTCGCTGGTCGCATCTGCCGTGCGCACGGCGTCGTGAGGTTCCTGGAGGGCATCGGGCATACGCAACACTGGCCCCGCGGCCACCCCACGACCGACACCCGTGCCCGTAAGTTTGCTCACCACGGTTGCCCTTTCCCTCATGCGCGCCGCGGTCTCACACTAGCCGAGGGCTCGGTTGACCCGAAACGCTCGGCAGCGTGGCAAAGCACATACCCTTCGCCCACGAACTGCGGTAGCGTGGGGCGCGTTATTGGTGCGTCACGCCACAGCCGACAATGCGAATCGAGGGTTTGAGCATGAGTCCGTCGGACCATTCCATTCTCACCTCGGAGAGCATCGTTCTTGTGGGGCTCGAATCCGACTCGAAGGTGGACGCAACGCGTCAACTTGCTCAGCTTCTTTTCGACGACGGTCGCGTAACCGACCTCGATGGCTTTCTGGAAGACGTGGCCGCACGCGAGCTGCAAATGAATACGGGTCTTCCCGGTGGAATAGGCATCCCGCACGCACGCTCTGAATACGTCCTGGTTCCGAGTGTGGCCGTTGGCGTCAGCACACGCGGTGTCGAGTTCGGCGCCAACGATGGCCCGGCCACCCTGATTTTCTTGATCGCCGCTCCGGATGGTGCGAATGAGGCGCACCTTCACATCCTCGCCGCACTCGCGCGCAAACTCGTGCATGATGATTTCAAAGACTCCTTGCGAGTTGCGAAGTCTGCTGCCGAAGTCTCACAAATCATCACGAATGAGGTACAGAAATAATGAAGATTGTCGCCGTCACCTCGTGCATCACGGGAATCGCTCACACCTACATGGCCGCAGAGTCGCTCGAACAAGCCGCCAAGAAGGCCGGTCATGAAATCACCGTCGAGACCCAGGGCTCAGCTGGTTCTTCTCCTGTTCCACAATCGATCATTGACGAGGCCGACGTCGTAATCTTTGCGTGCGACCTCGAGGTCAAGAACAAGGGTCGCTTCAACGGAAAGCCTTTTCTTCAGATCGGCGTCAGTCGCGCGCTGGCAGATGGCGACAGCGTTATCAAACAGGCCGTGATTGCGGCAACATCAGGCAAGGCACCAAAAGTTGGAGAGCCCGCATCAGGTAAGGCTGCGTCGACGAACCTCAGTGGGTCCGTGAATAAGAACGCCCAGCGAGGTTTCTTCTCGCGACTATTTGGCAAACGCTAGGTCCTCATGGCTAAAGCGACGCGAAATGTGGTTGTTGGGTCACGCATCGGACTTCACGCTCGCCCGGCCAGCATCTTTGTGCAGACCGCCAGTGCGACGGGCCACCGGGTCATCATCACGAAGGAGAACGGTGACGACGCCGATGCGGCAAGCATCCTCTCTGTTTTGGCGCTAGCTGTCGCACACGGTGAGAGTTTGACACTCGAGGTCGAAGGCGACAACGCCGAGGCCGTTGCTGACGAGTTGGCAGGGTTGCTCGTGTCAGATCTCGACGCACTCTAGAAGATCACTGTGGTTCTCGCCGGTCACACCCCGCGCACCTAGGCTGGAAGACATGTCAGTGCGCATCGCGACCATCAACACCAACGGCGTTCGCGCTGCGTTTCGCAAAGGCATGGATGCGTGGCTCAACACCCGCGAAATAGACATCCTCGCCATTCAAGAAGTACGCGCGTCAACGGATGACCTCGTCGAGCTGCTCGGGCCCGAGTGGAACGTGTTGCACGATACCGCGAGCGCGAAGGGGCGAGCAGGGGTGGCGATTGCGAGTCGGGCGAGCGCGAGCATCCATCGCGTTGAAATCGGTAGCTCTGACTTCGACACCGCGGGTCGCTGGCTTGAAGCCGACTACACGGTCAACGGCAAAACGCTCACTGTTGTGAGTTGCTACGTGCACTCCGGTGAGGTTGACACGCCAAAGCAAGAAGAGAAGTGGAAGTTTCTCGACGCGATGGAAGGGCGCATGCGCGAGCTCGCCTCAGAGCGCGATTACGCTCTCGTGCTCGGTGACCTCAACGTCGGTCACCGAGAGCTCGACATCAAGAACTGGAAAGGCAACGTGAAGCGCGCCGGCTTCTTGCCACGCGAGCGTGCCTATTTCGATCGAATTCTGGGCACCGCCGGCGTGACCCTTGAATGCGTTGACGGCACTTCTGGCGCCGGTCTCGGCTGGGTCGACGTCGGTCGCGCGGCAGTCGGCGAAGTGCCTGGGCCGTACACCTGGTGGTCATGGCGCGGGCAAGCATTCGACACGGATGCCGGATGGCGCATCGACTATCAGCTCGCGACCCCGGCTCTGGCTGCGGTCGCCTCCAACTACACTGTCGACCGGGCGCCGGCCTACGACCAACGGTGGAGCGATCACACGCCCGTCGTCGTCGATTACGCCCTCTAGGATTTTCACGTGTCTACACCCGTTGTCTTCTCCGGCATGCAGCCGAGTTCCGATTCACTTCACCTCGGCAACTTCATCGGCGCGCTCGGCAACTGGGTTGAGATGCAGAGCGACTTCGACGCCTACTTCTGCGTTGTCGACCTGCACGCGATCACGGTTCCGCAAGACCCCAAAACCTTACGCGAACGCACACGCGCCACGGCCGCTCAGTACATCGCTGCCGGAATTAACCCAACGAAGAGCACGCTGTTTATTCAATCGCACGTTCCCGCGCACACCGAACTCGCCTGGATTCTGAACACGCTCACCGGATTTGGCGAAGCCAGCCGAATGACGCAGTTCAAAGACAAGTCAGCCAAGGGCGGCGCAGACGCATCGAGCGTCGGGCTCTTCACGTACCCGATTCTCATGGCCAGCGACATCCTGCTCTACAACACCAACAAGGTGCCGGTCGGCGAAGACCAGCGTCAGCACCTCGAGTTGACGCGCGACCTCGCGGCGAGATTCAACGCTCGTTTCGGCGAAACGCTGACGATTCCTGAGCCGCACATTCTCAAAGAGACGGCAAAGATTTACGACCTGCAGAATCCGGCCGCCAAAATGTCCAAGTCTGCAGAGACCGAAGCCGGTTTGCTCAAGATTCTCGATGACCCGGCCGTGACCGCCAAGAAGGTCATGCGCGCCGTCACGGATGCCGATGGCGAAGTTCGTTTCGATCGAGAAAACAAGCCCGGGCTTGCGAATCTGCTCACCATTTTCTCGGTGCTCTCCGGTCGTAGCGTCGACGCCCTCGTCAACGAATACACCGGAGGCGGTTACGGTGCCATCAAGAAAGACCTCGCCGAGCAGGTCACGGCGAGCTTCGCACCCATCGCGGCGCGCACGCACGAGTTGCTTGCCGACCCGGCCGAGCTCGACCGCATCTTGGGCGC
>JBIISS010000049.1:0-7120 GCA_044340895.1 Microbacteriaceae bacterium | reverse complement strand
AGTTCACCGACTCGACCTGCGGGTGCTTTTCGAGCCACTCAGCGATTGCCTTGGCGTTCTCGACGTGACGCTCGATACGAAGCGACAGCGTCTCGATGCCCTGAATGATTTGCCATGCGCTGGCCGGAGCGATGGCCGAACCGAGGTCACGAAGCAACTGCACGCGCGCCTTGATGATGTACGCAATCGCGTCACCGAGAACGGTCGTGTAGCTCGCGCCGTGGTACGACGGGTCTGGCTCCGTGAGACCGGGGAACTTCTCAACGTTCTTCGACCACGCGAACTTGCCGCCGTCGACGATGACGCCACCGATGACGGTTCCGTGACCGCCAAGGAACTTCGTTGCCGAGTGGATGACAATGTCGGCACCGTGCTCGAGCGGGCGAATCAAGTACGGGGTCGCAATCGTGTTGTCGACGATGAGCGGAACACCGTTTTTGTGAGCGACCTTCGAGACCAGTTCGATGTCGAGGATGTTCACGCGCGGGTTGCCGATGGTTTCGGCGAAGAACAGCTTCGTGTTCGGGCGAACGGCGCGGTGCCACTCGTCGGCGTCATCCTGGTTCTCAACGAACGTGACATCGATGCCGAGCTTTGCGAGCGTGTACTTGAACAGGTTGTAGGTTCCGCCATATATGGACGACGACGAGACGATGTGATCGCCGGCCTGGGCGATGTTCAGAACGGCGAACGTTTCAGCGGCCTGTCCCGACGACACCATCAGGGCAGCGGTGCCACCTTCGAGAGCGGCTACGCGCTGCTCGACGACATCCTGGGTCGGGTTCTGGATGCGCGTGTAGATGTTGCCGAACTCGGCGAGCGCGAAGAGGTTCGCCGCGTGCTCTGCGCTGTTGAACACGTACGAGGTGGTCTGGTAAATCGGCGTTGCGCGTGCGTTGGTCACCGGGTCAGGGCGGGCGCCCGAGTGAACCTGCTTGGTTTCAAATTTCCAGTCGGCTGCGTTTGTCATGGTGATTCCTCACGTTGGTTGGTGCGAAACATGGATTGTGGCTTGAGGATGACGGTAGGCGCATCGACCCACCCGTCTCAACGTGTCTGGTAACACTCGGTAATAGAACGTCTTTGGTTACCCTGTACCCATGGCTGAACGCACCGGAATACCGGCAGACACAGAACCGCACGAGGTAATACCCGAATACCGCTCGTCTCGAGAAATTCGTTGGGACAACGCCACCACGTGGCCCATGATCATGCTCTCGTTGGTCTTTCTCATTGCCTATTCCGTCATGATTCTGGATGACCAGCCCTTCCGCGGCCGCGTCGACGAAGTCATTCTCGGCATTATCGGGCTGACCTATGTGGCCTTTATCGTTGATTACTTTGTGCGCATGCACCTGTCGGGTAATCGCCGGCTCTTCTTTCGCAAGAACGGCATCGATTTGGTCTCTCTCGTGATTCCACTCTTGCGCCCGTTGCTGTTACTTGAGTATCTCGGCCGGTTGAGATTCTTCAGAACGAGTTCGGGAGCATCGGTTCGGGCACGACTTGCCCTGTACACGAGTGGCGCAGCGGTGCTCTTTATCTACGTGATTTCGCTCGCCGTGTATGCGTCTGAGCGACACGCTCCGGGCGCATCCATTACGTCATTCGGTGACGCTCTGTGGTGGGCAATGTCAACGATTTCAACGGTGGGTTATGGCGACGTCGTTCCGGTCACCGTACCCGGAAGGTTCTTCGCGGTCATGCTCATGCTCGGCGGAGTGGCGATTGTCGGCGCAGCCACGGCGGCCATTGTCTCCGCCATAAATGAACGAGTTGCGAAGGCACATCAGCGTTCGGTTCACCTGGCTCACGAGCAGCAATCATCCAAGACTCCACCCAAGAAGTGACACTCGACTGGTCGGTCGCAGCACTCGTCGCTCGTGGCGAGGTTCACGAATCGTGGGCGGATGCGCTGACCCCGGTTGAGCCGACACTGCATGCGTTGGCGCGCGAGTTGTCGGGCACGCCGTTCTTGCCCGACGCAGCTCAGGTGTTTCGAGCGCTCCGAACGCCGCTCGACGACGTGCAAGTTCTTCTGCTCGGGCAAGATCCGTACCCCACCCCCGGTCACGCCGTGGGTCTGGCCTTCTCGGTGGGCCCGGATGTTCGGCCACTGCCTGGCTCGCTGCGCAACATCTTTACCGAATTGGTTGCCGATCTCGGTGTTACCAGACCAGAATCGGGCGACCTCTCTGTCTGGGCGAATCACGGGGTTCTCTTGCTCAACCGCACGCTCACCGTCGCGCCCGGTGAACCGCTTTCACACCGAGGTCTTGGGTGGTCAACCGTCACGGATTCTGCGCTTGCCACGTTGATGTCCCGACCCGTTCCACTTGTGGTGCTCGCGTGGGGGCGTGAGGCGCAGTCTGCGCTGTCGCCCTTTGCGACAGGTGAAAACGTCACCATTATCGAATCGGCGCACCCAAGCCCGCTCTCGGCGTCACGCGGGTTCTTGGGCAGCCGTCCCTTTAGTCGCGCGAATGACGCACTGATCGAATTGGGAGCCGAGGCCGTCGATTGGTCTGTTGACTCGAAGTGATTGGGGTCAACAATGCCCAGTTGAACCAATGTCGAGTGGAACCGAGGCCGCTCACGTTTGAGATGCCGCTACTCCCGGACCTAGCGTTCGAAAATAGTCAATCGTTTGACGCAGTCCCGCATCGAGTGGCACCGTCGGGCTCCACGCAAGTTTCTCTTTGGCCAGAGTGATGTCGGGTTGACGCTGACGAGGGTCGTCTGCGGGTAGCACTCTGTGCACGATGTGCGAGTGGCTGTCGGTCAACGCAATGATTCTCTCCGCGAGTTCGAGCATGGTGACCTCATGCGGGTTTCCGACGTTGACCGGACCTAGGAACGAAGCGTCAGAGTTCATGAAAAGGACCATGCCTTCGACGAGGTCATCCACGAAGCAAAATGAGCGTGTCTGAGTTCCATCACCAAAGATGGTGATGTCGTCTCCTCGCAGAGCCTGAGAAACAAAGTTGCTCACGACGCGCCCGTCAGTGGGATTCATGCGTGGGCCGTAGGTGTTGAAGATGCGCATGACCTTAATGCCGACACCGTGCTGGCGGTGGTAATCGAAAAAGAGCGTCTCGGCCGCGCGTTTTCCCTCGTCGTAACACGAACGAATTCCAATGGGGTTGACCCTGCCCCAATAGGACTCTGGCTGGGGGTGCACCTCCGGATCACCGTAGACCTCTGATGTCGAGGCTTGAAGGATGGGCGCGCCCAAGCGTTTGGCGAGGTCGAGCAAGTTGATCGAACCCAACACGTTCGTCTTGATTGTCTCCACAGGCTGCATTTGGTAGTGCGTTGGAGATGCGGGTGAGGCCAAATTGTAGATCTCGTCGACAACCAACTGAGTGTCAATCGGCGTCGTTATGTCGTGAGATCTGAATTCGAAGTTTGGGTGATCGACGAGGTGACGCAGGTTGTCTTCTCGGCCCGTGTAGAGATTGTCGAGACAGACAACAGTGTGGCCATCAGCAAGCAAGCGGTCGATGAGATGCGACCCAACAAAGCCGGCGCCTCCGGCGACGAGTACTCGTTTAGCCAACGGTGGCGCGACCGATGGAGTGATAGGTGAGACCGCTGGCGGCCACGTCGGCCGGCGCGAAGAGGTTGCGACCGTCGAATACCGTGCGACGAGAGAGCGCGTTCGCGAGCTGGTCGAACTCTACGTTTCGGAACTCTGCCCATTCGGTGACGATGATGAGGGCATCCGCGCCGGTGATGGCTTCGGTGGAACTCTCGGCAAATGAAACGAGAGGGTTCGACACGACCTTCTTTGCGGCGGCCATGGCGACCGGGTCGTACGCGACAACACGTGCCCCGCGCGACGTGAGGTCGTCAATGATCTGCAGACTGGTTGCTTCCCGAATGTCATCGGTGTTGGGCTTGAACGCGAGACCCCACATGGCGAATGTCATGCCTGAGATTTCGCCAAACTGACCGAGGATCTTTTCAGTGAGCCGGCTCTTTTGTGCGCTGTTGACGGCCTCGACCGCTTCGAGAATTTTTAACCCTGAAAGACCGGAAGCCCGCGACGTGCGGATGAGCGCCTGAACGTCTTTTGGAAAGCAGGACCCGCCGTATCCGGCCCCTGCATTGAGGAATGCGCTCCCGATGCGAGGGTCGCTGCCGATTCCACGACGCACATCGTCAATGCTTGCGCCAACCTGCTCGGCCAGAAGCGCAAGCTCATTCATGAAACTAATGCGCGTCGCCAGCATCGCGTTCGCGGCGTACTTGATCAGCTCAGCGCTGCGCACCGACGTGACCTGCAGTCGGTTCGCGTCACTCAATAGTGGCTTGTAGAGCTGGGTCATCGCGTCGATTGCCTGTGTGTCTTCCGCGCCGATAACGATGCGGTCGGGGTTCATGAAGTCTTCGAGGGCGGCGCCCTCTTTGAGAAACTCGGGGTTCGAAACAACGGAGAAGCCAAAGTCGACGCCGCGTTTTTCGAGAATGCGAGAGACAATCTCGTGAACTTCGTCTCCCGTGCCAACCGGAACAGTGCTCTTGTCGATGATCACCCCGTACCGGTTCATCGACTGCGCAATGTTCGTGGCCGCGGCGTGTACATAGCGAACATCCGCCGAGCCATCTTCGTTGGGAGGAGTGCCCACTGCGATGAAGTGAAAGTCACCGTGCTCGGCCGCTTCTACCGGGTCGGTGCCAAATCGCAGTCGCCCGGCGGCAATGTTGCGGCGCACCGTCTCTTCAAGCCCTGGTTCGTAAATGGGAACATGGCCGTCCTGAAGTGATGCAATCTTCGCGGCGTCGATGTCGAGACACAGCACGTCGTTGCCGAGGTCTGCGAGGCAGGCTCCGGTGACGAGACCGACGTAGCCCGTTCCAATGACGGAAACTTTGAGATTCACTCTGGCGCCTTTTCTGACATCAATAGCGCGCGCGGCGCCGTACCGCTTTAGGCTACCGTACGGTCCCTTTCCCCTTCGTTGAGCGAGACGGTGCGTGATGCTCGAGTCCGAGTACATGAAACCCCGGCAGTTGCCACGGCATCTGAAGCCGCCGGTCACACCTGAACAGCCGTTTGTCTATTCGATTCGGGATGCTCGCGCCGAAGACCTCCCCGACATTCGCGAGATCTACAACCACTACGTGCGCAACAGTGTCGTGACCTTCGACGAAGACGAAATGACCCTCAAGGAATGGCGTGTTAAGTTCGCATTCTTGACAAAGTTCGACATGCCGTTCATCGTGGCGGAGTCGCCGTCGGGACAGGTTCTTGGTTACGCGCTCGTCACTCCCTGGAAGCAGAAAAAGGCGTATCGCTTCACAGTCGAGAACTCGATTTATCTGGGACCCGCGTCGACGGGCAAGGGCCTCGGCCGAGTTCTTCTGGGTGAGTTGCTCGACCGGTCGGCTGCAGTGGGCATCAAGGAAGTCATCGCTGTCATCGCGGATGCGGGCGCCGATGGATCAATTCATCTGCACGAGCAGTTCGGCTTTGAAGAAGTGGGCCGCATGGGCAAGGTGGGCTTCAAGTTCGGCCGGTGGCTTGGAACCGTGCTTCTGCAGAAATCTCTCAAGAAGCCAAAGCGTTAGCGACCTTCGAAAACGGGCGGAACCTTCGTCAAGTAGCTCTCGAAGGCAATCGCGGCGTCGCGTGAAGACATGAGCTTAACCAGCTCGGGCTGCAGTTGAGAGATGGCGGCAGCTTCGGATGCTCGTGCAACGAGTCGCGCATTGCGCAACGTTGCGGCTACGGCCAGTGGTGCCGCCGAGGCCATGCGCTGTGCGATCTCGAGCGCGCGAGGCTCCACCTGTTCGACGCTCACCACTTCTTGAACGAGCCCCATGCGGTGCGCCTCCGGCGCATCGAAGGGGTCTCCGGTGAGCATCCATCGCATGGCATTACCCCAACCACACCGAGCGGCGAAGCGCAACGTTGCTCCTCCAAACGGCAAGATTCCGCGCTGAACTTCGAGCTGGGCAAAGGCAGTGTTGTCGGCTGCAACGGCCACGTCGGCCGCCAACATCAGTTCGATGCCGAGCGTGAAGCACGTGCCCTTGACGCCGATCACGACCGGCTTCGAGACGGCGCGCGTTTGCACGCCCCACGGGTCGAGGCCACCCTCGGGAACGATCGAGAGACCGTCAGCGGTCAGCCGCGGTGTGATGTCGGCAAGGTCAAGTCCGGCTGTGAAGTGGTCACCTTCTGCCAACACCACGCCAACACGCAGAGCGTCGTCGGCGTCAAGTTCGGCATACGCGTGGGAGAGCTCGGTGAGAAGCTGCATGTCGGCCGCATTGCGCTTGTCTGCACGATTGAGACGCATGACGAACACGTGGTCGTGCCGAGAAGTCAGAATGCGGTCGCTCATTTTGCGTCCTCCAAGAGATTCATGAGTGGATTGCGGACAAATACTCGAACAGTGCGTCGTCCCATGCGCGCATGGGCTTCATGCCTATTGTCGCCCACGCAGCGTGACCGAGCACGGAGTATTGCGGTCGCGGGGCGGGCCGAACAAACGTCGAAGAATCGGTCGGCTGAATGCGTTCGGGATCCAGCCCCGACAACTCGAATACGCGCCGCGCCAGACCGAACCACGTGGTCTCACCCGCGTTCGTTCCGTGAAAAATGCCGGACGGCACGCCCGCGTTCACCAGGTCGGCAATTCGGTTCGCCAGGTCTCGGGACCACGTGGGCTGGCCGCGTTGGTCATCCACCACCTGAAGCGTCTCTCGCTCGTTGCTCAACCGCAACATCGTGTCGACAAAATTCGGGCCGTGCTCGCCAAAAAGCCACGCCGTGCGAACAATTGCCGTTCCGTCGGCGTGCGCTGCGAGAACCAGTTCTTCTCCGGCGGCCTTCGTGCGGCCGTATACAGAGATGGGATCGCGCGGAGTCGCCTCGGCGTAGGGAGAAGTCGCGGACCCGTTGAATACGTAGTCGGTCGAGAGGTGAATGAGACGAGCACCGACTTCGCGGGCGGCAATCGCCAAGTTCTCTGCCCCGCTCGCGTTGACACCGAAGGCCACATCTTCGTTTGACTCGGCGTCGTCCACCTGTGTGTATGCGGCGGTGTTAATGACGACGTCGTGCCCGGCAACCGCGCTTAGTACGGCATCGGCGCTTTCAATGTCCAGT
>JBIISS010000048.1:0-7164 GCA_044340895.1 Microbacteriaceae bacterium | reverse complement strand
TGCTCGTGATCGTTCCCTGAGGAGACCTAATGTCAACGTCCTGCTGTAGCGCTCATCCGGTTGCTCAAGCCCACTTGCACGAAGCGGTAAAGGCAGCGGGCACGAATATCGAGCCGGCGCACCACGCGAAGGCGCGCACCACGTCTGAGATGGCCGAGCTTCTCGTCGAAGGACGCATCGCGACAGGCAACTCCGCGGCACCGACTGCCGAGGCGATGGCTGTCTCTGGAGGAAAGATTATTGCGCTGGGGAGTCGCGCCGACCTCGAGGGCCTGATCGGGCCGTCGACCAAGATGCTCAAGCCCGACGGCGTAGTGATTCCAGGTTTGATTGAACCGCACATGCACATTTGGACCTCGTTGCTGAACCTCACGTGGACTGATGTTTCGCACGAAGCGTGTGCAACTTTCGACGACGTGGTAAAGACCATGAAGGAGGCGGCCGCGAAAGCCCCCGACGGCGAATACGTTCTGGGCAAATTGTTCGACCCGAGCCTGTACGAGGGGGAGCCGAACCTCACTCGCGCGATGCTCGACCAGGTGTCACCGAACAACCCTGTGCTCGTCATGAATGCGTCGATGCACTACCTCTACGCCAATAGCAAGGCGCTCGAGCTCGCTGGACTCGACGACAACACGATCGACCCACCCGGTGGCACCTTCGGCCGTGAGGACGGCAAGCTCAACGGTGTCATCGGCGAAGCTGCTGCGATGATGATGACGCTGGGCACACTACCAAAGCCGAGTCCTGCTGACCTCGCCGCCGGCATAAACCAGATTTTGAACGAGTGCGCGCGACAGGGTGTGACGTCACTGCGAGAAGGTGCGACCGGTACTCTCGCCGGCGTTGGCGAATTGGCCATGCTTCACCAACTCAACGCAGCCAAGCGCCTGCCCGTTCGAGTCTCGACGTCGCAGTTCGCCATCATGCCCGGAAAGTCGCCCAGCCAGGTCGCGCAAACGTGGAAAGACGCCGGCGTCACACCGTTTAGTGGCGACGAGATGGTTCGCGCAGACGCCTGGAAGCTCACGGCCGACGGCTCGAATCAAGGCCGCTCCGGCTACTTCATGCAGCCATACCTGGGCGAAGACAACGGTGGTCACGCCAACTGGACCCCCGACTCCATCCGGGATGCCATTAAGGCGGGCCTGAACGACGGCTGGCAGGTGACGATTCACACGAATGGTGACGCCGCAGTTGAAATGGCCGTTGAGGCCCTTGAAGAAATACTGCCCGGTTACGGCAAGAACGATCTTCGCCCGTTCTTCATCCACTATTCGGTGACAACGGATGACCAGATTGCACGCACCGCAAAACTCGGCGTCTCGGCAAGCCTCCTCATGAACCACGTCTACTACTGGGGTGCTGCGTTCCGCGACACCATTCTCGGGCTCGAGCGAGCCAACCGACTCGATCGCGCCGCGTCCATCATGAAGGCGGGCATCTCAACGAGTTTCCACTCCGACTACAACGTGTCCAAGGTGCACCCGTTGCTCAGCGCTCGAACCGGCGTATTCCGTCAGATGCAGGCGAATGGCGAGGTGCTCAATGCGGCGGAGTGTGTCACGCCCGCGCAGGCACTCGAGGCGATCACGACGAACGCGGCGTGGCAGATTCACGCGGATGATCGCGGATCCCTCGAGGTGGGCAAACGTGCCGACTTTGCCATCGTCGACGAGAACCCGTGGACGAGCGACCCCAACGGCTGGGATGCCATCAAGGTCAGCGCCACTTACATCGATGGCACGGTTGCCTTCGAGGCTTAACTCCCGGCGTAGATTTGTCTCATGACTAACGCCGTCGACGAGCTTCGTTCCATTGCCGCCGACATCGCTCGCGAGGGTGGGGCGCTCGCTGCGCGTCGCCGAAACGAAGGCGTGAGCGTTGCCGCGTCGAAGTCGTCGGATGAAGACATCGTCACTCTGGCCGACCGTGAGGTCGAAACCTTCATTCGTGAGCGGCTACTCGAGCTTCGCCCTAATGACGGTTTCTTCGGCGAAGAAGGCGCGCGCGACTCAAGCGCCAGCGGGCTCACCTGGTTGGTCGACCCCATCGACGGCACGGTCAACTACCTCTACAAGATTGGCTTCTACGGCGTGAGTATCGCTGTGGTCGAAGGCGAGGCAGACCCCAGCACCTGGACAGCGCTCGCCGGTGCGGTGATGAGCCCCATCGCAGATGAGCTGTTCACGGCAACGAACGGAGGCGGGGCGTTTCTCAACGGAATGCCCATTCGCGTCAATGCCGATGTGCCGCTCCATCTGGCCCTCGTCGCAACGGGCTTCGCCTATTCGGCCGACGTCCGAGGCGAACAAGCGGAGGTGCTCACTCGAGTGGTGACCCGGGTCAGAGACATTCGTCGACTCGGTGCGTGTTCCATCGACTTGTGCTCTCTGGCCGCCGGACGCGTAGACGCATATTTTGAGCGCGAGTTGAGCCCCTGGGACTACGCAGCCGGTGGCTTGATTGCGCGCGAGGCGGGCGCGAGAGTCGAGGGGTTGAACGGCAATGCGGCGACGGGGGAGATGCTCATTGCCGCACATCCAAGTCTTTTCCCCAGCATCCACGCACTGATCACAGACTGATAATTCCCGCAAAATGCCGTCCTCGGTTGGCGGCGATGGAGCCCTTCGGGGTAACCTAGAGATTCCGCAACAAATCGCTGACTGGCCGACTGCTGGCCTCAGCACGAAATGTGAGGATTGCCCGTGAGTAGTCGCGACAATGAGCTCGGTGCTGGCGCACCCAACGCTCTTCCGTCGCGACGGTCGTTGCGGAAGACCGCCCCGCAGGCGGATGCGCCCGATGACGTACTGAGCGAGCTTCAGCGCCAAGTCACACAGGTGCGTTCAAGCCCCGGTGCCGGTACGGGGGAACTGCGTCGTGATCGCACGCGTTTACGTGGGGCCACCACAGCGACGACGGCCGACTCCGCTGTTCAATCCTGGGTTGATAGCGCCCCGCTTCAATCCGTCGAGACAACAACAACGGGCTCTATTTCTCTCCCCCCGGTTGTGTTGCCTCCGGTGACGCCACCGCCCGTCACAGAGAATGCGCCTGTGCTCGCTCCGGCTACTGCTCACATTCCCGTCGTTACGGTGCGCGAAATGGGACAAGCCCGGGGTCGCAAGCCGTCGTCGGCCGTTTCTCGCCCGGCAAAGAAAGCCACCAACCGTCGCGGATTCGCCGCACGCCTCTTCACCCTCACTGCGATGGTGTTCGTCGGGCTTATGGCCGTCGCGACATCCATTCCGGCAAACGCACTGCTTACCGCAGAGCAGGTCGCGCAGATGGCCGAGCAGAGCAAGAACCAATCGCTTGACAACATAGAAGGCCAGAGCGTGGTTGCTTCGGGTAGCGAAGAGACCGTCGGTCGTGATGGGGTCAGCGTGACGCAAGGCTTCCAAATGACCATGCGCCGCACAGAACTGACCTACACGAACAACCCAAACTCGAACATCCAGTGGCCATTCCACATTACGGTGCCGATTTCAGACGGTTTTGGTTACCGCGTCGCTCCGTGTAGTGGATGTTCGAGTGATCACAAGGGTGTCGACTTCGATCCCGGCCTCGGCGCACCCATCATGGCCATCGCCGACGGAACGGTCACGCAGGTCGTTGAGCAGTGGGGGGGCCTCGGCTACTACGTCATCGTCGCCCACAACGTCAACGGCCTCGTGTTCGAGAGCTGGTACGGACACATGTATCAGGGCTCCATCACGGTCGGACTCGGTCAGAACGTCAAGCTGGGCGAAATTCTCGGCCAAGTTGGCGACACCGGCATGTCGACCGGTGCCCACCTTCACCTCGAGATTCACATGAACGGTGAGCCGGTCGACCCCTACGCGTTCCTCATCGAACACAACCGCTAGTCGCGCCGGTCATTCGTGCGTTTTGGAAGGCACGGAACGTAACCGGAATTTGCCATTCCGTGCGAAGTGATAATATTTGTCCGTACGTTTGCCTTGTGCATTCGTCACGCCCTGATAGCTCAGTGGTAGAGCACTTCCATGGTAAGGAAGGGGTCGCGAGTTCAATCCTCGCTCGGGGCCCGGTTGAGACAGTCTTCGCTTTTTGCGTGCGCCGTTTCCGCCGTGGCTGGGTAGCTCAGTTGGTTAGAGCGCACGACTCATAATCGTGAGGTCGCGGGATCGTGCCCCGCTCCAGCTACATACAAAAAGAACCGACCTTCGGGTCGGTTCTTTTTGTATGCGGACCGGAGTAGGACTATCTCGTCGAAGCGGGATCTGGGGCCCCTTGCTCGGAGCGAAGCATCGCTTCGCCGCAAGGGAACCCGCTCCAGCGCTAAAGCATCGCCAAACCGTCGGGGACCGCTCCAGCCCATGCGAGGCCCTACTTGCCAGCGAGTTGACTCACGCGACCAACAGACACCCCGAGCAACTCCGCGATATCGCCCCCGGAGAAGTGCTGTGCACGAAGTTCTGAAACAACGAGGCGGGTCTGGCTCGCCGCCGCCTTCTGCAATTCGGCTGCGCGGCGAGTAGCTGCCCTAGCCGCCAACACTTCGTTGCCTAGTTCACCTAAATCAGGCACGAGAACTATCTCAAACGACGAATGGTCAATGTTCGATTCGACGGTGTCGAGGAAATCGATAACTTGCTGTCGAGCGTTCCGGAGCTTGCGAACCTGAGTGATGTTCTCCGGATCAATCTCCAGTTCCCATCCGCCTCTCCACGGCCGCGCTTTCACGTTAAGTGTTTTCATGACATGTACCTCACTTCGTCAATCGCGTTCAAAACTATTCGAGTCACACCGGGCGAAACTTCTCGCGTCTGCGTGATTGTCACGGGGCGTTTTAGCAACGGATGCGCCCATTTTTCGTGATCCCCTTTACCTTCTTTTGAGACGAACCCAGCTTCCAGAAGGAGCTTGACGAGGTCCCGCCTTTTCATTGGTTTCACGAAAACTTTATACCCGCTAAATTTTTTCGCCAAGCGGGGTCATCCTGACTTTGTGTGCAACCTCGGCCAGATTGAGGGCGGGACAACTGCCAATACCGTTCGCACCCGAATGGTCGTACCCTGAGGGCTATGAACAACTCATTCCTGCGCCTGGGGGCCGATCGCCAACAGGTACTCGACGACACGTTCGACCTCGTCAAACAGATGTGGTCGGGCATGGACAAAGCCCGCGAAGGTGAACCAGAAATCACTGATGAAACCTGGTCGCTCCTCGCCGAAACGTTGCCCGAACAGGGCATCGCCCCCACCGCCGCACTTGACCAGGCGGCCACGGTGCTCGACCAGTCACTCGCACAATCGCGCCCGCGCTTCTTTGCCTACATCGGCTCGAGCGGACTCGAGGTCGGCGCTGTAGCCGACTTCTTGGCGGCGTCGTACGACATCAATGTTGCTATCGATGCGCGAGCATCCTCGTTTCTAGAAATTCAAACCGGCAAGTGGATGGCCGAATTCATCGGCTACCCCGGACGTGGCTTGTTTACCTCGGGTGGCACGGTGAGCAACATCACCGCACTCGCCGCGGCCCGCCAGCGTGCGGTGCCCGAATCGCGCGAGTTCGGCAACATGGTGCCGATGGCCGTCTATGTCTCGAGCGAGGCGCACTACTCGAATAAGCGAGCGGTCGAGTTGCTCGGCCTCGGCACACGGTCCGTTCGAGCGATCCCAATCGATGACCACCACCGTATGAACACGGCCGCACTCGAAGCCCAAATCAAAGAGGACATCGCCGCCGGCGTCAGGCCGACGTGCATCATCGCCTCGGCGGGCACCACGCTCACCGGCGCGATAGACCCGCTGCGCGAGATTGCTCGCATCGCCAAGGAGTACAACGTGTGGATGCACGTCGACGGAGCGTACGGCGGCCCCGCCGCCGGCACCGACCTCGTTCGCGAACAGTTCGACGGGCTCGACCTCGCCGACTCGGTCACAATCGACGCACACAAGTGGATGTTCGTGCCGAAAGCCTGCTCGATTGTTCTCGTGCGCGACTACTCGGCCCTCGCCGCCACGTTCGGACACAATGAGGCCTACATGCCTCACGACACTGAGGACCCGAACCCGGTTGACGTCACACTCGAGTATTCGCGCCCGTTGCGCGCGCTCAAGCTGTGGCTGGGGTTCAAGGCGCACGGTGCAGCCGAGTTCCGGCAGGCAATCGAGCACGACATCATGTTGGCGCGCGAGACCTACGCGCGCGCATCCGCCGACCCGTCGATTCGTGTCTTGCCCCACCCGCCCGCGCTGTCGGTCGTGCCGATGCAGCAGGTACCGGCGGGCATGACCGACCCGGCCGAGATCAGCGCGCACAATGACGCGCTATGTGCCGCCATCATCGAAGACGGTCGCGTCTATCTTTCGCCCGCACAGATTGATGGCGAGACGTGGTTGCGCCCGTGTTTCACGAACTTCCGCACTGACATGAGTGATGTTGATGCGCTGTTCGAGGTCATCGACGAACTGGGCACCAGACTCGCTGGAGTCTGATGCGGCAGGTGTTGAGCCACCCGCCTGAAGAAAATTTCTCGCACGAGTTAAGGTCTGCCTCGCTAGCCTGACTAGATGAGGGAAATTCTTTTTCGCGACTACGTCGCCTCTGACCTCGACGCCCTGATGCGCCTGTGGAACCAGGTCACAGCCGCCGGGGCTGAGCCCGTGTACTCGCTGAGCGAGGTGGTTGCCTCGTGCGAACAAGACGTCGCCGTAGCCGCCGTGGACGCCCACGGAGAAGTTGTCGGCATGGCCGTCGCACGCGCGGCACATGACCAGGGCTGGATCGTGTTCTTTGCGACGGATGCCGACCACCGGCGTCAGGGAATCGGCGACCGGTTGCTCGCTGCGGTCGAGCAACGCCTCGCGCCTCAAGGGTTGACACGAATTTCGGTGCTGGTACCGGATGACCAGCTCAATGTGGGAGTTCTCACGCGAGCCGGGTTCAAGGACAAAAAGCACCTGAGCTACTTCGAGCGTGAGATTCCCGTTCGTGGCAAAGAGATGACACTGTTGCGCGAACTTGGTGGTCGCATTCTTTCTCGAGACTTGTGGGGCAACATTGCCGGAATGATTGAAGAGAAAAACCTGCTCGAACGTCGCCTCGTTCTTCCCTTGGCGAATGCGTCGATGGCCGAGTCGTTCGGCGTCGAGCCTCCGCGCGCGATTGTGCTCTTTGGGCCCCCCGGAACGG
>JBIISS010000047.1:0-7169 GCA_044340895.1 Microbacteriaceae bacterium | reverse complement strand
CTAAGTCGCGGGTGCGCACGCGCGTTGCAAGCAACGACTGGTGCGCATCCCGGAAAGTGGTGTCTGTCACTGCGACCGCGGTTTGCGCACGAAGCGCTTGTGCGAATCCGTAGGGCCCGAGCTCTTCCAGTCGTTGCTTCGAGCCGTCTGGTGCAACGTTCGCAAGGTCGATTTTCGGGAGCTTGTCGAGCGGAGTGCCGTGAATCGGTCGGGGACCGTTTGGGTGGTTCACCGTGACGTCGGTGAGCCAGTTGAGTAGGCGCGTACCGCGATCTTTCGATTCGCGTCCGGTCAACAGCTGGGGTCGATCGTCGATGAACGACGTGCTCACATCACCACGACGGAAGTCGGGGTCGTCCAATACCGCCTGCAAGAACGGGATGTTCGTACTCACGCCGCGGATGCGGAACTCGGCTAGCCCGCGACGTGCACGCACGACAGCCGAATCGAAGTCTCGTGCTCGACAGGTGAGCTTCGCAAGCATGCTGTCGAAGTGGGGGCTGATTTGAGCACCCGGGTTAATCGTGCCGCCATCGAGGCGGATGCCGGCGCCACCGGGTGATCGATACGTTGTGATCTTGCCCATGTCTGGACGGAAGCCGGCGGCCGGATCTTCGGTCGTGATGCGGCACTGCAGTGCGGCACCACGAAGTTGAATCTGATCTTGGTGCAGGCCGAGTTCGCCGAGAGTCTCGCCCGCAGCGATACGCATCTGCGACTGCACAAGGTCGACGTCAGTGACCTCTTCGGTGACCGTGTGTTCGACCTGAATACGCGGGTTCATTTCGATGAAAACATGCTCACCCGCACGGTCGCCCGCCGTGTCGACGAGAAACTCAACCGTTCCGGCGTTCTGGTAGCCAATCGACTTAGCGAACGCAACAGCATCGCGATACAGAGCTTCACGAAGTTCTTGCGTGATGTTCGGCGCCGGCGCAATTTCGATGACCTTCTGGTGACGACGCTGAACCGAGCAGTCTCGCTCGAAAAGGTGCACCGTTTCGCCCTGCATGTCAGCGAGAATCTGCACCTCAATGTGGCGAGGTCGCAACACAGCCTGTTCGAGAAACATACGCGAGTCCCCGAACGCACTGCCGGCTTCGCGCATGGCTGCTTCGAGAGCATCTCTCAGTTCTGCCTTGGTCTCGACGCGGCGCATCCCTCGCCCACCGCCACCCGCGACGGCCTTCGCAAAAATCGGAAAGCCAATCGAGTCTGCTTGCTTGACCAGGGTGTCAATGTCGTCTGTGGCTTCGGTCGACTTAAGCACGGGAACACCGGCAGAAATCGCGTGCTGCTTCGCTGTGACTTTGTTTCCGGCCATCTCGAGCACTGTTGCTGAGGGACCAATGAACGTGATGCCGGCGGCCGCGGCAGCTTCAGCTAGGTGCGGGTTCTCCGAGAGAAATCCGTATCCCGGATAGATGGCATCGGCACCAGATTCGCGAGCGACTCGAATGATTTCGTCCACGTCGAGGTACGCGCGCACGGGGTGACCTGGCTCACCGATCTGGTACGCCTCATCGGCTTTTTGGCGGTGAAGCGAGTTTCGATCCTCATGGGGATACACGGCCACGGTCTTTGCGCCAAGCTCGTAGGCGGCCCGAAACGCGCGGATTGCTATTTCTCCGCGGTTAGCAACGAGGATTTTTTTGAACATCCTGAAGTCCCCTTCAACGCCGACTCCGTGGGTCTCACACAGTTAGGTGCTCTAAGACTAGCCGGGGTAGCCTTGACCTCGTGCACGTGCTGAGTGTGAGCTCCCTCAAGGGTGGCGTGGGTAAAACCACTGTCACTCTCGGTCTCGCGTCAGCAGCGTTCGCCAAAGGAATTCGCACACTTGTCGTCGATTTCGACCCTCAGGCTGACGTCTCAACGGGCATGGGCGTCAACGCACGGGGACGCTTGAACATCTCAGACGTTCTGACGAATCCGAAGCTCAAGACAGTGCGAGAAGCGATTGCACCGAGTGGATGGACTGTGCCGAACCATTCCGCGATCGACGTGATGGTCGGCAATCCGTCGGCCGTGAACTTCGACACCCCGCATCCGAGCGCTCGTGAAATCTGGCGTCTCGAAGAGGCTCTCGCCAGCATCGAAGACAGTTATGACCTCGTGCTCATCGACACCTCCCCCACGCTCAACGCGTTGACGCGCACCGCCTGGGCGGCCAGCGACCGTGTTGCGATTGTCACCGAACCCGGGCTCTTCTCGGTAGCAGCGGCTGACCGCGGGTTGCGCGCGATTGAAGAAATTCGCCGTGGCTTGAGTCCGCGACTCCAACCGCTCGGCGTGATTGTGAACCGCGTGCGGTCGCAGTCAGTGGAGCACCAGTTTCGCGTCAACGAGCTTCGCGCCATGTTCGGCCCGCTCGTCATGTCGCCGCTGCTCCCCGAGCGCACGTCCCTTCAACAGGCGCAGGGCGCCGCGCGTCCGGTTCACGCGTGGCCAGGCGAGGCGTCAGCCGAGATGGCGGGCTACTTCGAGCAGCTGCTCGATCGGGTGCTGCGCATCGCACGGATCGGTGACCCGCGAGCAAACGGCGCACAGCAATTGCCGGCCCAATATCCCACTGCTCAATACCCCACAGGCCAAATCGCAACGGATTATGTTGCCACCGGCGTGTACGGTGACATCAACGACTAGAGGGCGCGCAAAGGCGCAAACGGTCGTGGCTGGTTAGGCCGATGCGCGACGCGCACGACGAGCGGAAAGCTCATCCATATCTGGCGTCTCGGTTTCGAGCTCAACAAGGCTCGACTCAACCTCGCGAAGTACTTTGCCGATGGCGATTCCAAAGACTCCCTGGCCGCGACTCATGAGGTCGATCACCTCATGGTCCGACGTGCACATGTAGACGCTGATGCCATCGCTCATGAGCGTTGTGTTGGCGAGGTCGTAGAACCCAGCCGCACGAAGCTCATCAATGGCGGTGCGAATCTGCTGAAGCGAGATTCCCGTGTCGAGAAGTCGTTTGACAAGCTTCAGAACGAGGATGTCGCGGAAACCATAAAGTCGCTGTGAACCAGATCCGGCGGCGCCACGAACCGTCGGCTCGACGAGTTCCGTGCGAGCCCAGTAGTCCAGCTGACGGTAGGTGATGCCAGCCGCGCGAGCTGCCACGGTGCCGCGGTACCCAACGGAGTCGTCACGCTCAGGCAGTCCGTCGGTGAACAACGGGCTGAGCTCGTACTGCTCTGGCTTTTCGACCGTTGCGTCACTCATGGACGGCACCTTCCTAGAAATTAACCCTCAAGTTTCGCTTGAGACTTTTACAATGTACGCACTCGGCGATTCAAACCGCCGGATTTCGCAACCAGCCCTCTCGGCGTGTCGCGCACGAGTCCTTCTTTAGATTACGCCTGACCGGAGTTTCGCGAAATGACCTGGCGAAGAATTTGCGACCGCACAGTCTCCATGAAGACGGCAATTTCGTTTGCGCGTTCAATCGACTTCGCGCGACTAGCCGGGCCTTGGCGCTTCGCGAGCGGTGCGAGAGCACGCTCAATGAGCGCGAATTCCTTTTCTGCCGTGGCCTTCAGTACCGAAAGGTGACGGGGTTCGATTCCCGACCGTTGCAACTGAACCAGTGCGGTGAGCATCGACAGCTCTTCTTCGCCGAACGACTCCGCCGGAGCGATGAGTCCCGCAGACACGGCATCCTGCATCAAATTCGCCGTTGCACCGGCGGCCTTGATGGTTTCTTCTGGTGTGTAACGCACGCGCGTTGACAGAACGGACGATGCGGCAAGTCCGGTCGCAGTGGGAAGCGCCGATGCCTTGCCCGATGCCATCGCGTCGAGATGTTCCTTGATCACCTTCAAGGGAAGGTACTGATCGCGCTGCAACGTCAAGATCAGGCGAAGGCGATCCACGTCTTCGGTCGAGAACTTGCGATAGCTCGATGGCGTGCGAAACGGCGTGACCAAGTCTTGGTCTTCGAGGAATCGCAGTTTCGATGGCGTCAGGTCAGGAAACTCAGGTTGAAGTTTTGCGAGCACCTGACCGATGCTGAAGACGGGACGGGCCGAGCCGGTGCCCGCGAGGGAGCTCGCTTGTGCTGGCGTTCGCGACGCCCCCGTCTGAGCCGCCATTACTTCGATCCGCTTGCCATAGCGGCGGCGAGGTCGACCCGTGATGAGAAGAACGTCAAGCGGTATTTTCCGACTTGAACCTCATCGCCATCCGCGAGAGCAGCCGACTCAACAATTTCTCCATTGCGGTAGGTGCCGTTGAGCGAACCGAGGTCCTTGACCGAAAAGTGGATGCCCTTGCGGTCGAATGACGCATGGCGACGTGACACGGTCACGTCGTCTAAGAAGATGTCTGCATCGGGGTGACGGCCGGCCACGGACTCATCTTGGTCAAGTAAGAAGCGCGAGCCGGCGCTGGGTCCGCGACGAACAATCAGAAGGGCTGAGCCAGAAGGAAGCGCAGCAATCGATTCCGCTTCTTCCGTCGTGAGGTCAGCGGCGTCAACAGCATGCAACTGGTTGAGGAAAGCGGCACCAAAATTCGCGGTCGTCGACGACGAACCAGACTCGGTTCCTCCGGCTGCATCGCCCCCCGACGCGCGTGACTCGCTCAAAATTGGCCCTTTCCAATTGCTTTCAATCACACTAGCTCAACTCAGTGTCACCTAAAATACTCAAGACGCAAAGGAGCACTATGGATCCCCTCATTATTTCGCTCTGGGTACTCGCAGGCATCTCTGCAGGCACCTGGATCATGTCTGTCATCACTCGCGAGTACTCGTGGGTCGACCGCATTTGGTCGATCGTTCCGTTCGTGTACGTCTGGATTTTCGCTGGGTCGACCGGCTTCACCGACCCACGCCTCAACCTGATGGCCGTGCTCGCCACGGTGTGGGGCGCGCGCCTCACGTTCAACTTCACGCGCAAGGGTGGCTATGCGCCCGGCGGTGAAGACTACCGCTGGCCGATTCTGCGCGAGCGCATGACGCCGGTGCAGTTCCAGCTGTTCAACATCTTCTTTATCGTCATCGTTCAGAACGTCATTCTGTGGCTCATCGCTATGCCGGCCTACACCGCGTGGCAGCACCAGACCTCGTTCGGTGTAGCCGACATTCTCGTGGCCGCGCTCTTCCTGTTCTTCCTGATTCTTGAGACGGTTGCCGACCAGCAGCAGTGGAACTTCCACAAGTGGAAGTCCGCTGAGCGTGCCGCAGGCCGCACGCCTCGTCCCGGATTCTTGACGACCGGCCTGTTCAAGTTCTCGCGCCACCCGAACTTCTTCAGCGAGCAGGCTCAGTGGTGGGTCTTCTTCCTGTTCGGTGCCGTTGCCGCCGGCTCGCTCCTCGAGTGGACCGTTGTTGGTGCGTTCCTGCTGACGGCACTGTTCATCGGATCGACCCGGTTCACCGAAGAAATCTCGGTGTCAAAGTACCCCGACTATGTCGAGTACCAGCGTCGAACGAGTGCGCTTATTCCGTGGTTCCCGCGTAACCCCGAAGACGCAACCGCCAAGGCATAACCTGCGAGCCGGGCATCGAGAGGTACGCGATGCCGAGCAAGACCAATCCGAATCCCACCCAACCTGAGGGTGAGATCACTTCGCCGATGAACGTGACCGCGAGCAACACTGCAACCACGGGTTCCATCAGAGAATAAACACCGGCGACGGATGCCCGCAGCGACCCCAGCGAATACGCGAGCAGCGAGTGCCCGATGGCGGTGGGGAAAATCGCGAGATACAACAACACCGGCAACGCTTCGGGATGCGCAACAATCACCGGCGCCGAAAACGCAAGCACTCCCATCAACGGAATCGCCGACACCAGTTGCATCGCAGAAATCGTGCCGCGAAAGTTGAGCGGAGCGTGCTGCCCGCGCGGCGCCATGAGACGGTTGCCCATAAAGGTGTACATGGCGTAGGCGAACCCAGCGATGAGCGCCATAACGATTCCGAGCGGAACGAGCGACGCGTCATGCGCGATGGTCTCTGCGCTGAGGTCACGACCCGTGGCGAGCATCCACCCGCCGACAATCACAATGACCGTCGCGACAAACCAGCGAGCCGAAACTCGCTGGCGATCAACGACCCACTCGATGATTCCGGCGAAGACGGGTGCCGAACCGAGCGCGAGCACGTTACCCAAGGCAACACCGGCCCACGACATGCCCGCATAGAACACGAGCGTGTAGGTCATGATCGACAATCCGCCGACGATGACTGCGAACCAGGCGTAGCGGGTGCGCAGAACTGCCCAGGTCTTCTTGGGCGCCGTCGCGGCCATGAGAATGCCGCCGACGCCCATCGTCGCGGCGCCAATCACGGCAGGTGGAATAGACGGAATCGTCGACGCGGCCAAGCCGGTGGTACCCCAAAAGACACTGGCGAACAGAATCGCCGGGATGGCGAGCCGGTTATTCATGCCAAGTCGACTATTCATCGTCAGCGGCGGCGAGCTGACCGCACGCCCCGTCGATGTCTTTGCCTCGCGTGTCACGCAGTGTGGTCGGGATACCCGCCGCCTCAAGGCGATCGATGAAGACGTTCGTCACATCTCGTTCCGAGGCGGTCCAAATCGAACCGGGTGTCGGGTTCAACGGGATTGGGTTCACGTGCACCCATCCGCGCCCACGGTCATTCAACTTCTTGCCCAACAGTTCTGCTCGCCACGCGTGATCGTTCATGTTCTTGATGAGCGCGTACTCGATTGAGACGCGGCGACCGGTTTTTTCGAAGTAGTTGCGGGCCGCATCCAGCACCTCGTCGACTTTCCACTTCGAGTTCACCGGAATCAGCTCGTCACGAAGTTCGTCATCGGGCGCGTGCAACGACAGAGCGAACGTCAGTGGCAAGCCTTCGTCGGCCAGCTTCAGGATGCTCGGCGCGAGCCCCACAGACGACACCGTGATGTTGCGTGCCGACATGCCGAGCCCGTTGGGTTGTGGCTCGACCATGACACGAATGGCGTGCATCACGCGTGCGTAGTTCGCGAGTGGCTCCCCCATGCCCATGAAGACGATGTTGCTCACGCGCTCGAGTGAGTTGTCGTCGGCTCGTTTGCCGCCGAGTCCACCTTCCGCGATTACTCGATTGGCAATGACAATCTGCTCGATGATTTCGCCGGCCGACATATTGCGGGTGAGCCCGGCCTGACCGGTCGCACAAAACGGGCAGTTCATTCCGCAGCCGGCTTGCGA
>JBIISS010000046.1:0-7263 GCA_044340895.1 Microbacteriaceae bacterium | reverse complement strand
CCGGCATCAACCGAGAGACCAAAGAACGAGTTCAGAAACTGGGGCACGCGACATCGCCCGATCTCATCACGTGGACGCGCGTCTCGAGCGAGCCCATACTGCAGGCGGCGCATCCCTACGCGACAATAGTAACCTCGGCCGTTGGAGCCGAGCACTTTCGCGACCCTTGGGTTTTCTTTCTCGACGGCGAGTGGCACATGACGGTCACGTCGAACGGCGTCGATGGCTGGGGAACCGTGGCGCACGCAACGTCTCCCGACCTCGCCACGTGGACTTTGCGAGCCCCGCTCGTGGAGAACAGTCAGCTGCGACAGATTGAAGTGACTGAAACCATCTGCGTTGATGGCTCGTGGGTGCTCATTTTCTGTTGTGGTCCGCGTGACGTTGAGCGCGCCGGCGTGACGAAAGCATTCGGCACATACGCCGTTCCCGCGGATGGCCCTGCCGGGCCGTTCGACATGGACACCATTGATTTGATCGCCGACGGCGTCTATGCCGCTCGCGTTGTCGAGTTCCGTGGCGAAACCCTGCTTCTCGGATTTCTCGACACTGGCGAACCAGGTGGCTTCACGGGTGTCATCAGTGACCCGATCCCGGTGCGACTTAACGAACGAGGAACGCTGAGCGTCTAGCGAGGCAATTACTTGACTGCGCCGGCGGAGATGCCCGAGATGATGCGCTTCTGCATCAAGAAGAAGAAGATGAGAATCGGGATGACCGACAACAGCAGACCCGCCATCGCGAGACCGTAGTCTGACGTGTACTTGCCGTAAAAGACAAAAGTCTTTAGCGGCAACGTTTTTTGGTCGGTTTCGCTCAACACCACCGAGGGCAGCAAGAAGTCGTTCCAGATCCAGAGCGCGTTGATAATGGCAACCGTAGCCGTCACTGGCCCGAGCATCGGGAAGATGATTTTGCGGAACGTCTTGAAGGGGGATGCGCCGTCAATGGCAGCTGCCTCGTCCAGTTCGTATGGAATGTTGGATATGAAGCCGTGGTAGAGGAACGTTGACAGCGCTACGCCAAAACCGACGTAGAAGAAAGCAATGGTGAACTGGTTCTGCGGAAAGTTGATTCCGCGCTGTCCGAAGAAGCCCACGAACGGAATCATCAAGGCCTGGAAGGGCACGATCATCGACGCAACGAGCACGAGGAACGTGGCGGACGAGAACTTGTTTTTCGTCCGCGCGAGGTAATAGGCCAGCATCGACGACGTGATGATGATTGCCGTGACGCTGATGATGGTGACGATGAGTGAGTTGCCTAACGACTGCCAATAGCCCATCTTGTTGATGGCATCGGCAAAATTCTTCCAGCGAATCTCAACCGGTAGGCCGAGTGGGTCGTTGAGCACAGCCCGCTTTTCTTTGAACGCGTTAATCAACACAAGCGCGAAGGGGAAAGCGTAAAAGACAGCGAGAACGCTGGCAAAGATGAAGAAGAACCAGTTGATTCGTTTCGCGCGTTTCATCGCTGGACCTCCATGCGCTTCGAGATGATGACTTGCGCGAGGGCTGCAACCGCAATCACAACGAACATGATGATTGCTTGAGCCTGTCCGGTCGCAAAATTTCCGTACCCGAAGGCTTCCTTGAAGACGTGGAGCGAAATCAGCTCTGTGGTTCGATACGGGTTGCCGTTGGTGAGTGCCAAGTTCAGGTCATAGGCCATGAAGCTGTTTCGCATCGTGAGGAAGAGGGAAATCGTGAAGGCCTGGGCCATGAGCGGAAGCTTGATGAAGAAGAGAGTTTGTGCGTTGTTTGCTCCATCGATGAAGGCGGCTTCAAGCACGTCTTTTTCCACGGACATCAGCGCTGTCACGTAGATGATCATCATGTAGCCAGACATCTGCCAAACGGTCACGATGACCATGGCCCAGAACGCGGTGGTCGTGTCGAGGAGCCAGTTTTCTTGGAATATCGGGATTCCGGTTGATTCAGCAAGCCGAGGGAAAGCCTGGCCAAAGATGAACTGCCAGATTAGCCCGAGGATGACGCCACCGATGAGGTTCGGAACAAAGAATGCGGTGCGCAGAACGTTGACGCCGCGCAGCGGAATGGTGACCAACAGCGCGAGCCCGAAAGCCACGACGTTGACCAGCACGAGGGATGCGGCGACATACAGCAGCGTGAGAACGAGAGAGCCCCAGAACGCCTGATCGCCAAAAGACTTTACGTAGTTGTCGAAACCGACAAACGTGTCGGACGTGAACCCGTCCCAGTTAGTGAAGCTAAAGTACAGACCGCGCGCAAAGGGGATAACCAAGACGAGCGTAAAAATTGCGAGGGGAATAGACGCAAAAATGAAGAATCGACTGAGTGACTGGCCCCGAAACCTCAATATTTCTTCCCCTTATTTGGCTAGGTTGCCCGGAAGCCGCGTATGCGACTTCCGGGCAACCTGAGCTAACTACTGCGAATGTAGCAGTTGTATTTACGACTGAGACAGTGTTACTTGGTCCAAGCAGCTTCGAGCTCAGCTGCGAGAGCTGCGCGGTCGATGATGCCGTCGTAGTACTTCTGCATGGATGCGCCATAGGCCTCCTGGAGACCCGATGGGTAGAGGCTGTTGACCCACTGCAGCGTGTTTCCAGCGGCAATGTACTCAGCAATCTCCTTGGCCATGTAGGTCGCAGGCTGAACCTTGAAGTCCTGGTAAACAGGAATGAAGTTCATGCCGCCCTCTTCAACCGGACCGGCCCAGAACTTCTGGCCAGCGTCGGTGGTGAGGAACCAGGTGAGGACCTTGATAGCAGCTTCCTGCTGAGCCGCAGTTGCCTGCTCCTGGTCGACCATGATGTAGAACGGAACGCCGACCGAGATCGAGTTGTTCGCCTTGGCTGCAGCGTCGTCGCTGACGGGAACTGGCATGATGCCGAATTCGCCCTCAGGGTCCGTCGTGAGGAGGTTTGGCTCGGCCCAGTTGCCCATGAACCAGAAACCGGTCTTGCCGGTTGCGAGGTTCTCGACACCGAGGTCGTAGTCCGTGTCAGCAATCGACGCGGTCGAGATGCTGTTTGCCTTCAGCGCGTCGAACGTGTCGAGCCATGCGTTGAAGGTTTCGTTAGCAGCGAGGTCTTCGGTACCAGCGGTCAGTGCGTCAAGCACAGCCTGGTTGTCCTCAGGGGTTCCACCAACGTTGGTGTGGAAGATGTTGGTGAAGTGTGCACCAAGCGACCACCACAGGCCGGAGAAGTGGATGGGGTCAACGCCGCTTTCCTTGACAGCAGCGAAAGCCTCTTCGAGACCGGTCTGCGTATTGACCGACTTGGGGTCAACACCAGCTGCGTCGAGAACTGCCTTGTTGTAGAGGAGACCGAAAGCTTCAGCGGTGACCGGGATACCGACCTGCTTGCCATCGATGTTCGCTACGTCGAGCGTGCCTGGAGCGGCGAGCTCAGCGAGAGGCTGGCCCGTCCAGTCGATCACCTTGTCAGCCAGGTCAGGAAGCTCCTGAAGGGCCGTCATGATGGTCGGAGCGCTGCCTGCTTCGTAGAGCGGGGTAACCGTCTGGAGGAACGGCTGGTCCTGAGGCGACTCAATGATTGAAACGCTAACGCAGTCAGAGTTGGTTGCGTTGTAGTCCTCGATTGCTGCGGTGAACTGGTCCTGGATCTCGACCTTGATGGTTCCGAGCCAGCTGATTTCGGTGATCTCGGCGCAGTCAGCGGTGCCGCCGCCACTTGCCGAACAACCGGTCAGCGCAAATGCACCAGCGAGGGCGGTGATCGCCACGCCGGCAACAATTGCCTTCTTACGGCTTGTGAATGCCATAGTTGTTTCCCTTTCGTAGTTCAAGGGAGACCGTCTTTCTGCACTCGAAGCGAGGCAGCGGCGGTGTTCCCCCAAATGTGATTACTTGCTGATTCGCAACCCAAATGGCCACGGATACGTGGATTCTTCACCGGGGTGATTGAAACAAGCACGCATCGTCGACGCGCGTCGACAGTTTGAATCTAGCGAAGTGATTGGGCCTTGTCTACCCGGCGCATCGCGTTAAGTTGATTCGTAACCGAATCGTGATTCTGTGCCTAATTTGTTGATTCAGGCGCGTAATTGCGGGGATGCAGTGGTACTGCCCCGATTTACGAACTGAGGCTTTGCGAGAAACTGCAGCGTGGACGTCGAATCACCTTTCAGGCGTGCGATGAGGTAGTCGGCCGCTTTGCGACCGAGTTCGCGACCATCCACGCCAATGGTCGTTTGAGCGGGTACGGTCATGTTTGCCGCGACGTCTGAAATACCGAAACTCATGATCGACAGGTCTTCGGGTACACGCAGGCCTCGAGAGCCGGCGGCCTCGAGAGCACCAATGAGCGCAGGTTCGTTGAATCCGATGACGGCCGTGAGATTTGGATGCTCTGTCATCAGCTCTTCGAACGCCTGGCGCCCATCGCGAATGGTCGCCTTCACGTGCTTGATCGCAACGGAGACACCCAGCTCGGACGCGCGTCTGACGAGCGGGCCTTCGGTGCGCACGCCGGGGCCATAGCCGGCTTCGATGAGTTCCTCACTCATCGAAATGAGCCCGATGCTCGTGTGGCCAAGTTCAGCGAGGTGCTCCAGCGCCATGGGGCCCCACTCGGAGAAGTCTGCGTCGACATAGGTGAGATTTTCGGAGTCGGTCGTTCTGCCAATCAAGCAAAACGGCGTGCCCGACTCGAGCAGCACATCCACCCGCGGGTCTTGAGCGCGCACCTCCATCAGCAAGACGCCTTCGACGAGCCCCTGGGACACAATCTTCTTCAGAGCATCTGTGTCTTCGACACCGTTGGGCCAGAGCAAGAGTTGATAGCCGGAAGCAGACGCGGCCTTCGTGGCCGCCTGCACGTACTCGAAGTCAGTTTCGTCGAAACCACGCTCGCCGATCGGAAAGAGGAGCGCGAGCATGCCGGACTTCTTTCGCGCGAGCGCCTGAGCCATTGCATTCGGCACGTACCCGAGCTGGTGCATCGCCTCTTCGATGCGCGCTCGAGTGTCCTCACTGATGGAACGCTCGCCGCTCAGCGCGTAGCTGACCGTGCTCTCCGAAACTCCCGCGAGTCGCGCAACGTCAGCGCGAGTGGCAGATTTGCCCAGTTTCGGTGAAGACACAGACGTAGCCTAAGAGACTTTCTCCCCGTTGCCGGCTAAGAGATAAGTCGACTTAGGCCTCAATGACGAGCGGCACGATCATGGGTCGACGGCGGTAACTCTTGTTGACCCACTGCCCCACCGTGCGACGAACCACTTGCGAGAGTTGGTGTGCATCGCGCGTGCCGTTGTGTGCGGCGTCGGCGAGCGCGGCGGCGATTGCCGGCTTGACCTCGTCAAACACATCATCGTCTTCAGCAAATCCTCGCGCGTGAATCTCCGGGCCGACGATGATTTTACCCGTCGTCGGATCAACGACAACGATGATCGAGATGAAGCCCTCTTCGGCGAGAATGCGTCGGTCTTTCAGGTCTGAGTCGGTAACTTCACCGACCGTTGCCCCATCGACGTAGACGAAGCCGACGTCGATTTGCCCGACGATGCGCGCGTCACCGGCGACGAGGTCAACCACCGTGCCGTTGTCGGCAAGCAACGTTCGACGCGGGTCAACTCCCGATTCGATCGCGAGATCCGCGTTCGCACGCAGGTGGCGATACTCACCGTGCACCGGCATCACGTGCGTCGGCTTGAGGATGTTGTAGCAGTAGAGCAGTTCACCAGCGGCAGCGTGACCAGAAACATGCACACGCGCGTTGCCCTTGTGAACTACCTTCGCACCGAGCTTGGTGAGCCCGTCGATCACCCGATAGACGGCGTTTTCGTTACCGGGAATGAGGCTCGAGGCGAGAATTACCGTGTCACCCTCCCCCACCTCAATCTGGTGTTCGAGATTGGCCATGCGGGCGAGAACCGCCATCGGTTCGCCCTGTGAACCGGTGGACATGTAGACGAGTCGGTCATCCGGCATGTCGGCCGCCTGCTTGGCGTCAATCAAGAGCCCCTCGGGCACGGTCAAGAAGCCGAGCTGTTCTGCGATCGTCATGTTGCGCACCATCGAACGCCCCAGCAGCACGACGTGACGCCCATTCGCTGCCGCTGCATCGAAAACCTGCTGAACGCGGTGAACGTGACTCGAGAAACTCGCGACGATCACCCGGCGGCGAGAGCGATGGATGATGCTCTCGATGACCGGCCCGATGTCTTTCTCGAGCGGGGTGAACCCGGGCACGTCGGCGTTGGTCGAATCGGGAAGAAACAGGTCAACGCCCTCCTCACCGAGTCGTGCGAACGCCCGCAAATCGGTGATGCGGCCGTCCATGGGCAACTGATCCATCTTGAAGTCACCCGTGTGGAGCACGAGACCGGCGGGAGTGCGGATGGCTACGGCGAGCGCATCCGGAATCGAGTGGTTGACGGCGATGAACTCGAGATCAAAGGAATCGAACTTCTCGCGGTCACCTTCGCGCACTTCGAGCGTGAACGGCTGGATGCGGTGCTCCTTGAGCTTGGCCTCGATCAACGCGAGGGTCAGCTTCGACCCGACGAGTGGGATGTCTGCCTTGAGACGCAAGAGATAGGGCACAGCGCCAATGTGGTCTTCGTGTCCGTGGGTGAGCACGATGGCAAGCACGTCATCCAGACGATCCCGGATGTAGGAGAAGTCGGGCAAAATCAGGTCAACACCGGGCTGAGTCTCTTCGGGGAACAGCACTCCGCAGTCGACGACGAGCAACTTACCGCCGAACTCGTAGACGGCCATGTTGCGACCGATTTCGCCAACCCCACCGAGGGGAACGATGCGAAGCGTGTCGCGTGGGAGCGCGGGTGGGTCGAACAGTTCGTTCGGCATGAATTCCTTTTGTCGTGGATTGGCGCGATTAGTTTTCGCGCGTGGTGCCCGCAACCTTGGGCAGCGCGCCGCCGGCGGCTGCGTTGCGATCTGGGCTGAAATTAGCGAGGTCGACACCGGGGATTTCGCCAACGAGCGCGAGTTCCTCCTCGATGATGGCGGCTTCCCATTCCTCTGGGCCAACCAAGGGCAAACGAACGCGCGGTGTTGAGATTCGACCGAGACCGTTCAGGATGTACTTGGCCGCCACAGTGCCCGGCACGTGTGTCATGACGGCGCGAACCAATGGCTCGAGTCGCTTGTGCATCTCTGTAGCCGCATGCAGGTCGCCGCGGTTGACCGCATCGACAATCGCACGATAGGGAGCGGGGGCGATGTTTGCCGTCACACCGATGAGTCCGACCGCACCAATCGATAGGTGCGGCAACACGTTGGCGTCAT
>JBIISS010000044.1:0-7457 GCA_044340895.1 Microbacteriaceae bacterium | reverse complement strand
TCTTCTCCATTGGATACGGCCGCACGCCGCACGGCCGCCTGCTCAGCGACTTTGGCACGTTGTCACAACCCGGCGGAGAACGGATTCTTGCCGTTGCACTCACTCGGGCTCGCCGCTCCCTCGAAATCGTCTCGTGCTTCTCACCGAGCGACATCGACTCATCGCGACTCAGTCACGGCACGCTCGCACTCGTTGATGTGCTTTCCGAAGCCCAGGGACATGTTCTGGGTGAGCGCAAGGTGGACGGCAACTCCGAGCCCATGCTCGTTGACCTCGCGCGACGTCTCGAGCGTCGCGGCATTCGCGTGTCGCTCAATCACGCCGGAGTTATCCCGCTGGCGGCAACCATTGACGGCAAAGCAGTCGCCATCGACACGGATGAGGTGCTGTCTACCGGAACGTTGCGCGAGGCCCTTCGTCTGCGTCCCGCAGCGCTACGCCAACTGGGGTGGCACTACGTGCGCGTGCACAGCTTCGAGCTCTTTGCCGACCCGGATGGCGTCGCCGACCGCGTGCAGAACATCCTGTCGCCGGCCGTTGTCGAACGCGTGGAAGAACTCGTGACTGCGACAACGTCCATTCCTGTGTCTGCCCCAATGCCAGCGCCGGTCTCTGCGCCGGCGCCGATTCCGTCGGCGACCCGACCTCCCGCCCCGGTTGATGGTTCTGATGTCGCGACGGCACCCCTCGAAATTCGTTCGTACCGTGACGAAGAAGACTGACTCGCGCGACGAACCTGACAAGCGCAAGCCCCGCATCGGCAAGCGCGTGACGTGGACTCCCGACGGCAGCCCGGGCGACGGCACCGACACTCCGCCTCTGTCGGAATCGCCGGAGAGTTATGGCGAGAGCACCGCGACAAACGACGAGAGACTCTCGGGCGACAAGCCCCCGCACTGGGGCTAATCGGCACCCAACGTTGCTATCGGGTGAATCGTGTGATTCCAACCGGCGTCACAACCCCATCGACGGGGGAGTCGTGTTCTTCGCTGGGTAACTCATCGACGAGTTCGTCAGCAAACACGACGCCGAACACGGGCGGGCGACGATTCATCGAGCCGAGCATGCGATCGAAGAAACCGCGACCCCAACCCAGGCGGGTTCCGTGTGCGTCGATGGATGCTGCCGGAACAAGAATGAGGTCGACATCGTTAATGGCCAGCGGACCGAGCACCTCGCCGGTCGGCTCGGGCACACCCAACGTTCCCATCGCCTCGTCGAGGCTGTCTACGGCCTCGACCCAGTCGAGCAAACCGTCTTCACGGCTGACCGGAACGAGAACACGAATCTGATTGCTGATCGCCCAGGCGATGAAGGGCCGAACGTTCGGCTCTGTCGGCAACGAAAGATAAATCGACAGCGAACGCACGCCGAGTGCGCCGACAAGATTACGCAGGTGCGCCGTGAGCGCCGCCGTGTCTTCATCGGTCTGTTTCGAGGTGCGATTGAGGCGGCGTTCGCGAAGTTCGGCGCGAAGGGCACGTTTCGTCTCGGTTGCCGGCTGATCCACATCCCTAGCCTAGGTCGTAGCCACCTCACGGAACAGGGTGCACCCCAATAGAGTGGACGGGTGAGTACGCGCGTGACGAAGGTTGTGGTTCCCGCTGCAGGTATGGGAACTCGCTTCTTGCCGGCTACCAAGGCCTTGCCCAAAGAGATGTTGCCGGTGGTGGATAAGCCGACGATTCAGTACGTGATTGAAGAGGCCGTCTCCGCCGGATTGCACGACGTGTTGATGATTACGGGCCGAAACAAGAACGCCCTGGAGAACCACTTTGATCGCGCGTGGGAACTTGAAACGACTCTGCTCGGCAAGGGTGACGTGGCAAAGCTCAAAGACGTGACCCAGTCAACCGGGCTCGCGCAGATTCACTTCTTGCGCCAGGGCGACCCACTCGGTCTCGGACACGCTGTTTCGAAGGCCCGAGCCCACGTCGGAAACGAAGCATTCGCGCTGCTCCTCGGCGACATCATCACCGAACCACTCGGCGCTCTTCTTCGCCAAATGTTGGACGTGCATGCGACGCACGGCGGAACCATCATTGCGCTCGCCGAGGTCAAGCTCGATGACGTCGCGGCCTATGGAATCGCTGATGTCGAACCGACCGAACAGCCCGGCCGGGTGCGCATCCGCTCGATGGTTGAAAAGCCAGCCCCGCACGAGGCGCCAAGTCAGCTCGCAGTCATCGGTAGATACGTACTCCCCCCCGAGATCTTTGATTTGCTCGATGAAACGAAGCCGGGCAAGGGCAACGAGATTCAGCTGACGGATGCCCTCAACGAGCTCGCCGAAGACGAATCCATTGCCGGCCCGGTTTGGGGTGTCATCATCGACGGCGACTGGTATGACACGGGCGACAAACTCTCCTATTTGCAGGCGGTCGTCACGATCGCTGCGAGCCGCGATGATCTCGGCGCGGAGTTTCGCGCGTGGCTGCGTGCCTTTATCGATCAGAAGTAATCATGTCCGCCCTTTACCTTCCCACCATCGCGGACGATGCGGACACCGGCATCGTACTTCGTGGAATTCGCATGCGTGATGTTCGGGCACTCGACCGCGAACTCATGATCAACCGATCGTGGCTTCGCACATGGGAGGCAACGAACCCGAACGGATTCGCTTTTGGCGACCCGAGAGGTTTGGTTCGCACCCTGCTCTCTCACGCGCGATCGAGTTCGGCAGTTCCCCTCGTCATCGAAGTCGACGGCGAACTCGTCGGTCAGCTCAACGTGTCGTCGCTGGCCTATGGCTCGCTGTCGTCGGGTCAGATTGGCTACTGGATTGCCGAACGCGTCGCGGGTCGGGGCGTCACCCCCACGGCTGTGGCGATGGCGACGGACTACTGCTTTCACGCTCTTGGTCTTCACCGGGTTGAGATCGCCATCCGACCCGAGAACACGGCCTCGCTCCGAGTCGTTGAGAAGCTGGGCTTTCGTTACGAGGGTCTTCGGCGTCGGTACATCCACATCAACGGTGACTGGCGAGACCACTTCACTTTCGCGCTTGTTCGAGAAGATGCGCCCGACGGCGTTCTTGCTCGCTGGCGTGCCGGGCTCGCCCCCGCAAGCGCAGCTCTGATTCCCGATGCAGACATGGAGTCAGCTGATCGGGATCCGCGTGCGGACTCGCGTTCGAACACACCGCACTGATATCCCTCGCGAGTTGTCCACCGGCTCGTACCGTGGAAGTCGTGAACGGTGAATTCTTGGGCGGGGGAATTGTGCTCGCGATCACCGCCGTTCTCTGGATGGTCTACCTCGTACCGACGCTGTGGCGACGCCACACCTTTGACGCCACAGAACGCAACGCTGTGCGCATGAATCAGACCATCCGGGCTCTCGTTGCCACGACCGAAGTGCCTCAGGAATTCCGCGTCGAAGCAACGGCGCGTGGCGTCGCAGAACAGCGACGAGTGCTTCGCAAAGCAGAGACCGAAGCTCGACACCAACTTCGTGCAGCGACCATTCGTTCGTTGGCTCCGGAGGTTCAGGCCGCGCGTGCACTCCAGCAGCGCAAAAAAGAGCGGCGCTGGGCCAGCGTGCTCATGCTCGCGTCGCTTCTCGTTGCCGGCTGGGGAGTCGTCGGGTTGACCAGCAGCGGAGAGTGGGGCTTTCTCGTTGGCGGGAGCATCGGCTTCGGGGCATCCATTCTGATTCTGCGCAATGCGGCACCCGGCCGCGGACGAGAGTTCGTCGGTCGCGACAGTGACGTTCAGGTTCGTCGCAACATTCCGGCAACTGCGCCACGGCAACGCGCCGGTTGGGCTCCGACTCAGATTCCCGCGCCGCTCACCGCACAAGCTGGTTCGCTGGCACGAACGACGGTGGATGCGCAACGCGCCCGCGAACAGCTTCTCCGCAGCGCCGCCATCGATGCCGCGGTGGCCGCTCAAACTCAGGCTCGGCCGAGTGTCGCACCGCAGGCCGCACCGCAGGTCGCGCCCGCGGCGAGCACTCCTGCCGCAACCGAACGCGCGCGCTTTGCGTCGATGGGTGTCGTCGGCGACACTGGTGACGTCGACCTCGACCTCACTGAAGTGCTTCGCCGCCGCCGCACTGGCTCGTGAATTTTCTTGCCGTGGCCGCGCGTGGCTAGATCGGCCGGCGGTGCTGCCGCCACGTGGGCCGCGACGGCAGAGACTCCGGGAATTGTCGAGTGGATGCCCGTCGAGCCCGCTGGTGACGGAAGCTCCCTTTCGACGCTCGCCGCCGTGGGATTAGGGACCACAGTTGTCACTATCACGGACGGCACGACATCCACTAGTCTTATCGTCACGGTTCCCCCGCAGCCTCTCGGCAACCTCTCACGAACCTCTCACGAAAGAATTCGCTCATGACCAACGCCATTTCTGAAACACCCATCGACGAGCGCTTGGAAAGCACCTGGCTGGGCAAGCGCATCGAGGTCATCACGGCCATTCTGCTGGGCGTTGTGTCGTGTGTCACCGCGTACGCGGGTTTTCAGGCCGCGCTTTATGACAGCAACATGGCGTCGGCGTATTCGCAGTCTCAGGTGCTCTCGACGCAGGCCGAGTCGCTCTACCTTGAAGCGAACCAGTCGTACACGCAGGATGCGCAACTCTGGAACACCCTGAACGAGCTGTCAATAGACATGGAGAGCGGTGACGCTGATCTCGCCGAGCGCGCATCCGTCAAGTATTCGGTGTTGTACAGCGATGCGGTGACGGCCGAGTTGGACGGCGCTATTCAGCGCTCGTTGGCCGCATCGGAGGCGAACGGCGGCGAGTACGTCGACCCGCTGAGCGACGAAGAATACCTCACCGCCTTGTTCGGCGCCTCGGGAGAAGTTGCCGCAGAATCCGCCGCGAAGACTGAGGCTGGCAATGTCTCCAACTCATACGGCGACATGCTCACGCTGTACACGGTGCTGATGACAATCGCGTTGTTCCTGTTGGGTGTCGCGGCAGTCGTGACCCGCCACCTGATTAAGTTCATGCTGATCGGATTCTCGGTCGTCGTGTTCCTCACGGCGCTTGTGCTGACGCTCATGGTGCCGTTCGTCGCACTCGGCTAGTAACGCGCGGCTCGCCGCGCTCTAACCCAGCGAGTCGCGCCACGCCTGGTGCAGGTTCGCGAACGTGCCCGCGCCGGAGATGAGTTCGGCGGGAGTCCCGTCTTCGATGATTTCGCCGTGTTCCATGACGATCACGCGGTCGGCGATGGCCACCGTCGAGAGTCGGTGAGCAATGATAATCGCGGTGCGGTCAGCGAGCAGAGTCTTGAGTCCGTGTTGCACGAGTCGTTCACTGGGGATGTCGAGTGACGCGGTTGCTTCGTCGAGAATCAGCACACGCGGGTCAGCGAGGAATGCCCGAGCGAAGGAGAGCAGTTGGCGCTGGCCCGACGAGAGGCGCCCACCGCGCTTGTTAACGTCGGTGTCGTATCCATCGGGAAGAGACATGATGAACTCGTGCGCGCCGACGGCTCGCGCGGCACTCTCGATTTCGTCGAGGCTCGCATCCGGCTTGCCAATGCGCATGTTCTCAATGACAGTGCCCGAGAAGAGGTACGCCTCCTGGGTGACCATGACGACTGCCCGCCGCAGATCCTCGTTGCTGAGTTCGCGTAGGTCGACACCATCGAGTTGGACTCGCCCGGCATCCGGGTCATAGAAGCGCGCGATGAGCTTGGCGAGCGTCGACTTGCCCGCACCTGTCGTTCCCACCAACGCGACAATCTGCCCGGCGGGAATGTGCAAGTCGAGGTTCGGCAGAACGGGACGGTCGCGCACATAGCCGAACGAAACCTGGTCAAAGTCGAGTGCCCCGGCCACGCGAGGAAGCGCAACGGGTGTCTCGGCCGAGCGAACACGCGGCTCCTCTTCGAGAACGCCAGAGATCTTTTCGAGCGCGCTGGTTGCCGATTGCAACGAGTTGTAGAACATGGCGAGGTCGTTGACCGGGTCGTAGATGCGTCGCACATAGAGAACGGCGGCAAGCAAGATGCCGACCTCCATCGCGCCCTCGAGTACTCGGAAGGCACCGAGCAACAGCACGATTGCCATGACGATGTTTGCCATGAGCTTGAGACCGGGGTCGAAGATTCCGAAGAGAGAGATGACCTTTTGGTTTGCGTAGCGGTAGTTGTCGACCTCAGCGCCGTAGGTCTGCTCGTTGCGATCTTCGCGTCGAAACGCCTTCACGGCACGAATGCCGGTCATGGTCTCAACGAACTGCACGATCAGGCGGGCCGAGTAGACACGCGAGATTCGAAACGCGCGCTTGGAGCTGTTGGAGAACCACCACGCGAAGAAGAACACCGGCACGAATGACACGAGCACCGGAATCATGCTTTGCGGGTCGAGCACGATCAACGCAATCGCAGTGAAGGCCATGTACAGCACACCGCTGACGAGCTTCTCAATTCCCGAGTCGAGAAACTCTCGCAGAGTGTCTAGGTCACTCGTCTGGCGAGCGATGATTTTGCCCGAGGTGTACGACTCGTGGAACGACATGCTCAGTTTTTGCGTGTGACGAAAGACGCGCATGCGCAGCGTGAACAAGATAGCTTGGCTCAGCTTGGCGGAACTGCGCATGTACGCCGAGATCAAGACGCCACCGAGAACCCCGCTCGTAATGTACGCGCCAACCACGAGCAGCGTCGGCAACCAGTCGCGGTCGGGGCTACTCAGCGCGGGGAGCGCTTGGTCGATGCCCACGGCCAATAGTGCAGGTCCGGCGACCGACGTCATCGTTCCGAGCACGACCAGAACACCCGTCAGTGCAATGCGCCACCGCACTGGCTTGGTGAGTTCGCCAAACAGGCGAAGGCTGCGCTGGCGAAGTCGACGGTTCTCGTCGCGCGTAAAGTCACTGCGCTCTTCGGAGGCAACGCCCGACACGTTTGGTTCAGGTTGCTTGCTCACGAGGTGATCACCTCGATTTCGGGCAGGATGCGCGGCGCATCCCCCTCGCTCGAAATGATGTGTCGGTATAGGGCCGACCGTGCGAGTAGCTCAGCGTGCGTTCCCACGTCGGCGATGACTCCGTTGTTGAGCACCGCAACGCGGTCTGCGAGCATGACGGTCGACGGACGGTGCGCGACAACTAACGCGGTCGTCGTGGCCAGCACGCGTCGAAGGGCCGCTTCAACCTGCGCTTCGGTCGTTACGTCGAGCGCCGACAGCGGATCGTCGAGCACGAGCACGGCTGGCGCGGTGACAATTGCGCGGGCAAGTGCCAGCCGCTGTCGTTGCCCGCCCGACAAGCTCAATCCCTCTTCGCCAATCTTGGTGTCGAGGCCATTCGGCAAGGCGTAGACGAAATCTGCTTGGGCGATGTCGAGTGCTTGAGCCAAGAGCGTTTCGGCGCGGTCGCGTGCGACCTCGTCGATGGGGTCACTCAAGTCGGGGCGACCCAACAGCACGTTTTCGCGCACAGTGACGGAGAAAAGCGTGGCGTCTTCGAACGCCATTGACACGCGCTCACGCAACTCGG
>JBIISS010000043.1:0-7459 GCA_044340895.1 Microbacteriaceae bacterium | reverse complement strand
AACCGGGCTCAATGATTTCGAGGCCTGACGGCACGATGGTGCGAACGAGCGTTTGCTGGAGGCTCGCTGCGATCGCGCCGCCCGAGCTGGTCACACGAACGACCGGCGCTGCCAATCCCGGCGCCAGGGCCGCGAGGCTCACAATCGACTGTGTGCCCGCCTGCACGACGACATCGTTAGACCCCGTCGGGTCGATGCGGCCGCGTTCGCCATACACCTCAATGCGCACGGACGCATCGGTTGTCGATGCGTTCGAGAGGTTGACCACCGTGGTTTGCCCCAAGTCAGTGGCACCGCCGACGAGCCAGCTTTCGGCTTCGGGTTCAACGCACGGGGTGACAGCAAGCCCTGCCATTTCGTCGGTCACCGCGGACTGAGACTGCACCCCGGTTATGAGGGGAAGAGACGCATCTGCCGGGGGCTCAACACTGAGCGCAACCGGGGCGAGAGTTCCGTTTTCGTTCGCGGCATCAGCGACCTTGAGGTAGCGCTCTTGAACGGCGTCATCAGATGACGCCGACACAATGTCGGGCGATTGGAATCCGACGAACGCTGTCGCGTCGCCGTCTCGAGTCTGAACGCTCAACAGCGGGCCTGGGCAGACACGCACAGCTGTGGAGGCTGTGGGATCAACCATCATCGACGCCGGAGTACCGGCAAGCACCGGAAACGGAATCACACACAGAGCGAGCACAACCGCACCCGAAACTCCGATTCCAACCAGCCCAGCGACAGAGGTGAGTCCGGCCCTGACGACACTAGTTTTGCGGCTCATCGTCATCACCTCCGAGCGCGTCGACGGGGGCGAAGTCTTCGAAGTCTTCTTCAAGCCCGGGAATTTCACGGCGTGGGCGCGCTTCGGCAAGTGCACCCGTTGGCAATGCCAACAGGACTGTCAAAAGCAGTACGAGAGCCTGAGTCGAAATAATGATGCTTCGCAGGGGTTCAGTCAGAGCAGGAGGCTCCAAACCTGCCACCACAGATGAATCGACGTCGGGCACACGCCACAACAAGCCGCTTGACGTGACACCGACTTCTTGCAGCGCGGGGTTCGCGAAGAGTGCCGCTGATGCGCGAGCATCCGCGTCTCGGGCCTCGACCGTAATCTCGCCGGACGTCTCGGCTTGCGGCGAGGTCAGCAAAATGAAACCCACTCCCATCGCGCGCAACTCATTGTTGCCATCGCTACCGCTCGTCGAAACGAGGTTTCCGGCGATGTCACCAAAGACGGACAATGCGGGGCTCGCGGAGCTTGTCGTGCTCACGAGTGTGGAAGAAGAAGCCAACGTCGGACCCAGCCCGCGCTCGAGAGACGCCGACACTCCCCCATCTGGTTGGGCGGTGAGCACGATGGTTCGGATGTCTGGATTCATCGCCGCTTGCGCGGAAACATACGCAGGAAAGACGAGGTCGTTTCCGGGGACGACAACAGATCGACCAATAAAGAACGAGGCGGTCAACGGAACCGCCAGAACCACAACCGCGAGCATGCCCACCATCGCCGGGTAAACACTGAATCGACGCAAGACACTGATTCCCGTCGTTGCGGCGATGACCAGTGCCAGCCACGCGAGACTCAGTCCGCTACCAGACCATGCCGGCGTTGGAACCGACCCATCAAAAGCGAACCTGATGTTGGACACCCCCACTGCCGTGACGAGGCCGAGCAGCATGACGAGAAGGGCGAGTTGCGCGCGAATCGGGTGTGGTGAGAAGAGTCCCACGATTGCGAGAACGGCGATAACGCCAACCGCCGCAAGCACGACAATCCCAGCCGCAATGTTGAGACCGAGTGGAGCGACGGAACTCACGTCGAGCCACCCACCAAGTCCTGGCGTGGGGAAGCCAAGAACTACCTGCCACGCGGGCGTCGTCGGGCTGGCCACGGTTGGGCCCGGGTCTGCGAGAAGTGCGAGTGGGTTAAGAAGAGAGAGTTGAGTCAGAATGAGCGGTCCGAACAAAATCGCTGCCGGAATGGGGATGGCCAGGAACCGCGGGACGTAACGGCCGGTCAGCAATACTGACCCGACCCACACCACCAGCAACGCGGGTGCAAGCGATGGCGAGCACGCCGTGACAAAGGCAAACAGCAGCGCCGTGGTCGCCGAGGCCGACCACGAACGAGCTGCCCGAAAACCGGCCAGAAAGAGCCACGGCAACGCGATGTGCGTGAGCACCGCTCCCGGGCGGCCGTCGGAAAGCGCGATGAGCAGTGTTGGCGCGACCCCAACGCTGAGCGCGGCAAACGCACGAATGACAAATCGTTCCGTGAGCCGGGCGGTGAGCATCCACGCACCGAGCCCCGAAAGCGGGATAGCGACGAACCAAATCACAACCAAGACAAACGAAGGTTGCCACCAGGTGAGGCTTCCCAACAGAGCGAGAATGAGCGTGAACGGATCCGCGGGTCCGATCAGCCCCGCCGAGCCGGGACGCCAACCATAGCCGACGAGTGACCACATCTCCGCAAGCGAGTGACCGGCGGGCAACAGAGCCCCGCCAGCAATCGAGGTCGCGCCCACGAGCGGGAAAAGAACGGCGAAAGAAATGACCGAGAGAGCAACAATCGTCCACGCTCCACCGCCGGCGAAGAAATACAGCGAGCGCTTCTCACCGTGCAACCGAATGCGCGCCGCTTCACGGGAGAGAGTTCGGCGGCGACGAACCTCGGTAGCGGCGAGGCGAACGCCCGAAAGGCTTGCCCAAGACACTCTGCGTTGACCACGAAGTCGAGCGCGCGACCGACCGATGGATCCAAGCGAAAAGGCCACGGACAGAGCTGCGGAGAGTTCGCCCCCAACAAGTCCTGGCCGCTTCGCGAGCATCTGCCCAAACAGGCGAACGACAGCCCACGGCACCAAACTGAGCCAGATCAAGAGCGGTGCCAGAGCGCGCGCGTACACCATTCGCCGGTATAGCTCTGCCCGGCGAATTTGGCGAAATTCACGACGTCGATCGCGTTCACGTTCCACGCGTGGTAACGCGGTGACTCCGTCACCGTGTGTCATCACGACAGCTGCGGGAACGACCTGAACGAGACTGCCGGAGAGTCGAACCCTCACGCAGAAGTCGAGTGCGTCATCGACGACCGGCAGCCCGGTGTCAAACCCGCCAAGCGTTCGCCAAGCGGACTCGCGAACGAGCATGCCATTTGCCCCCACGGCGAGAACGTCACTCATCGTGTCGTATTGACCTTGGTCGAGTTCATTTTCAACGAGCGGGATCGTTTGCCCGCGCGGCGAGAGAGACTGTCCAAACTCGAGAATCGTGCCCGGAGAGCCGGCTTCAAAACTCTGCGCATCGTATTGCTTTGGGCCGACCACGACCGCGGAACGGGACACCTCGAGTGCGCCCACGAGGTGCTCCAGCGCGGTGGGCTGTGGTGCGCTGTCTTGCCCAAGAATCCACAGGCAATCGTCGACCGTCGGGCTTGCAGCCACAACACGAGCCGCCATGTCTACGGCTTCACCCAGTGGAACGGCACCGCCCGTCGACAGGATGTGCGCGGGGCGCGCATCCTCGAGTTGACTTCGTGCAGAACCTCGTGACCCGTTGTCGACGGCAATCAGAACATCGACGGGGCGTGTTTGCTTTGCCAGAGCGGCGATTGTCGTCGCAAGATGATCGCCCCCAGACCGGGCGACGAGAATCGCGACGACACGCACTAGTTAGGCGCGGCGACGAAGGCGGCGGCGTTCGCGTTCGCTGAGGCCACCCCAAATTCCGAAACGTTCGTCATTCGCCAGCGCGTACTCAAGGCACTGACCCGCAACTTCGCATGATTCACAAATGCGTTTAGCGTCGCGAGTCGAGCCGCCCTTCTCAGGAAAAAACGATTCGGGATCCGTCTGCGCGCAGAGCGCGTCGGCCTGCCACGCGAGGGGATTGTCGTCGATGTCAGCATCGTTTCGACGAATTCCAGGGAGTCCGAGGTGAATAGGATCAACAGCCCAGTTATCGGGAACATCACGACGATATCCAGAGGACATAGTGCAGAACCAACCAATTCTTTTTTTGCGACACACCACAGCGGCGGTGCATTTGACTAATTACACCGGTGTTATTCGGTATTCGTCAAGTCGAAGTGCAAAAAGTTTCGCGTATCCGTAGGGTTTTGCCCGGTTCTCTGGGAAAACAAGACAAAAACTCGCCATTCTCCGCCCCGGCGCGTTATCGCCCCGTGCGCGCGACAAACAGTTCGGCACTGCCCGAGATTCTCAATTCCGGCTCATCCGCAGACACAAACCACGCCTCGCCCCGGCGAATCTCTGCGCTGGCGTGACTTCCCTCGACCTGCGCGCGCCCGGCCGTGCACAACACTATGGATGCACCGTCGAGCTGAACCTCGGCAGCCTCGGCTCCTTCTGCCACAACGACGTGCACGAGCTCAAACTCCCGAACGCCAGGAGCAAATCGATGCACACCCGCGCTCAGCAGATCGGGCGTCACGAGTGATGGAGTCGTCGGGGAAAAAACACCAACACTCATCAGCTCAGCGACATCGACGTGTTTGCTCGTGAGTCCGCCTCGAAGCACGTTGTCACTCGCCGCCATGATTTCGATACCGAGGCCGCTCAAATACGCATGCAAGATGCCGTGGGGAACATACATCGCCTCACCCGCGCGCAACGTAACGCGATTCATGAGAAAGGCAACGACAATGCCGGGATCGCCCGGGTATTCCGCCCCGAGCATTCGAACGGTCGATGCGTCGCGGTCAATCGGGCTCGTGGCACCGGCGCGCTGTGCGATGGCGAGCAATTGATTCACCAATTCGCTGACCTCGCCCCTGTCGCCGGAAAGCATCCCGGCCACCGTTTCGCGCACATCGGTTGCTGATGCCTCGAGCTGCGCGATCAGTTCGACCAGGGCGTTCGAGGGGAGATCCGCACGGCTGGCTTCGTCGACGAACGCGCGAAGTGACGCCACGGTCGTCGCAACTGCTCGAAAGCCACACAGGGCGTCGAAGGTTTCGCTGACGCAAAAAATGAGCTCGGGTTTGTGCGAGGCATCGCGGTAGTTCCGATGCGGAGCATCCAGCGGGATTCCGGCAGCATTCTCGGCAGCAAAACCAGTCTGCGCCTGTGCCATCGAGGGATGCACCTGGATAGACAACGCGGTCTCAGCCGCGAGCACTTTGAGCAGAAAAGGCAGTGTCTGTGCATCCCGGTCGAGAAGCTCAGCGAGGTTCTTCGCACCATCCACGTCTGCAGGGTTCACGATGACGGACGGGCACAGCGGGTGGGCGCCGAACCACAACTCGGCTTCGGGTCGTCCGCTCGCCGGGCGGCCGAGCAGCTCGGCGATGGCATGCGTGGAGCCCCACGCGTAATCGCGTGGCGTGTTGTCGATTTCGACGAACATGCGGTCTCCTTCGTTGCCGACAGCCACGCTATCAACTCTGCCCCCTGACGAAACGGTCGCAACGAGGGTATTGTGGCGAAAAAGGGGCAGGAGCTAGACCAATGTCGTTACCCATTCATGCCGGAGATTTCTTCGCACTCGAGAGCTCGCTTTCGGTGCCGGAGCAAGAGCTCGTCATGAATCTGAGGGCCTACCTAGAGACACTCCGCCCCGACCTTGATGACCTGTGGGAGAAAGCAGAGTTTCCCCGTGGCCTGGTCAAGGGCTTGGCCGAAGCACGCATCATTGGTTTGTCATGGGAAGAGACCCGACCGTTTGAGAACTCAGCTGAGTTTCGCGGCTGGATTTCACTCGAGCTATCCCGCGTCGATGCGAGCGTCGCGACATACGTTGGCGTGCAAGCAGGTCTTGCGATGGGGTCGATTGGGTTGTGTGGTTCGGATGAGCAACGAGCGGAGTGGCTGCCCAAAATGGCCGCAGGAGATGTCGTCGGTGCCTTCGGGCTCACCGAACCGACATCCGGGTCCGATGCCGCTCTGGGTCTGCAAACGACGGCGCAACGGCGCGGCGACGAGTGGGTCATCAACGGAGCAAAGCGCTGGATCGGCAATGCAACCTGGAGTGACATCTGCATCATCTGGGCGCGGGACCTCGATGACAACAAGGTCAAGGGATTCATCGTGCCGACCAACACGCCGGGGTATCAGGCGACCAAGATTGAACGCAAGATTTCTCTGCGCATTGTGCAGAACGCGGACATCGTGCTGACCGATGTAGTTGTGCCCGAGTCATTGAGGCTTCCTGGGGCGCGGTCGTTCTCCGATACCGCCGCCGTGTTGCGGGCAACCCGCGCAGAAGTTGCGTGGGCGGCAGTCGGCGCATCCATTGGTGCTTATGAGGCAGCTTTGGCGTATGCGAATTCGCGAACACAATTCGGCAAGCCCATCGCAGCTCACCAGCTCGTTCAAGATCTGCTCGTCAAGTGCATGGGCAACATCACCTCGAGCCTGACCCTCGTACGTGAGGCGAGTCGCAAGCAAGATTTCGGCGATGACCGAGATGAGTTTGCAGCGCTCGCGAAAGCGGTCGCCACGACGCGCGCTCGAGAGACCGTCGCCATGGCCCGTGAAGTGATGGGTGGCAACGGCATCGTTCTGGATTACGGGGCCGCACGGTTCTTCGCCGACATGGAGGCGCTGTACAGCTACGAGGGAACCCGAGAAATCAACACCCTGATTGTCGGTCGCGCGCTGACCGGGCAATCGGCGTTCGTCTAGCCTTATGAGCATGTCGCTCACCTCGGCCTTCGATGCACAGCAGCACCGCATCGACGCCAACCAAACGCGTCGAGTTCAAAAGGCAATCCAGCTCGCCGACACGGGCCTCGCCTCTCTTGCCTTCGTCATACTTTTTGCGCAGGATGCGCTTCAAGCGGTCGTGGGCAACACCGTGGGCGTCGCACTCGCCGGTGTCATTTGTCTGCTCTACTCGATCAGACTGCTTCGAAACTGGCGAAAGATTCGTTGGATGCGCATGCCCGTCATGCTCGTTCTGTTCCTCGTTTCATCCGGAGTTGCCCTGCTCTGGTCAAGTGACATTCGGGCGTCACTCGTCGCCTGGGCGCTTCAACTCGCCACCGCGGGCGCGGCGATTGGTATGACGATGCTCTTGCCCTGGCCGGCACTGGTCAAGGCGCTCGGCACCGCCGTGCGTTGGGTGTTGGGGCTCGGGCTCATCGTCGAAGCCATCTCGCTCTTTGTTGTTCGTGGACCCGTGTGGGGACTCACCGGTCACCTCGCGATGCTGAGCTTCGCCGCCGTCGTCCTCCTCGTCGTTCTCCCCCTTCAACTGGCCGATCGAACGGTGTGGCGCGGGTGGGGTTACATGTGGATCCTTTTCGCGCTCGCAGCGCTGGTCTACACGCAGTCGCCACAATCGTGGCTCGCGCTCATTGCCGTAGTTGTGGTTCGCGGACTCGTCGAGTGGACCCGCGCGACCGATCCACTCAAGCGCCGCCTCATCTACGTCGTGAGCACCGGCTTGCTCGTTGGACTCATCACATCGCTGGTCATGACCTGGTCGGAGTTCGCCGAAG
>JBIISS010000042.1:0-7616 GCA_044340895.1 Microbacteriaceae bacterium | reverse complement strand
CATTCCTGCGCGCCCAGCAGGTAATTGAGTATTCGACGGAGGCGCTGCGCGACGTTCGCGACCACATCCGGGTGTTTGCAGACGATGAGAACCTACCCGCCCACGCCGATGCTGTTGACGCGAGATTTTCCGAGTTTTCGATCGAGGAGGCCTAGACATGTTCTGCCCGTTTTGTCGCCATTCCGACTCCCGCGTGATTGATTCCCGAACGGCCGACGACGGCCTTTCCATTCGCCGCCGCCGTCAATGCCCTGAATGCGGTGGTCGTTTCAGTACCACCGAAACTGCCAGCCTCACTGTCATTAAGCGCTCAGGTGTGGTTGAGCCGTTCAGCCGAGAAAAGATTGTTGCTGGCGTTCGCAAGGCGTGCCAGGGTCGCCCCGTAACAGACGCCGACCTCGCTGTTTTAGCCCAGCAGGTCGAAGAAGCTGTGCGGGCAACGGGGGTGAGTCAGATTGACGCAAACGAAATCGGGTTGTCAATCTTGCCGCCGCTCAAGAAACTCGACGAAGTGGCATACCTCCGTTTCGCGAGTGTGTATCAGGCCTTCGATTCGCTGGATGACTTCGAGCGCGCCGTCTCTGAACTTCGACGGGACCGAGCCGAGGGTGGATCAAAATCGTGAGCTCGGGCTCTGTCCTTCATGCTGTCGATGACGGTCGAAACGGTTCACCGCTCTACGGCGCCTTCTTTCGAACCATCTTCGCGCGCATGCAGCCTGAGCGTGCCCACCGAGTAGCATCTGTGGTTATCCGAGCCGCGGGTTGGCCGATTGTCCGGTCCGTGGTGGGTGCATATTGTCGCCCATCGTCTGATGCGGGCGTTTCTGCCTTGGGTCTCTCGTTTCCGTCTCCGTTTGGGCTCGCCGCCGGATTCGACAAGAACGCAGACATGACCCTGGGTCTGGGCGCCTTCGGATTTGGTCACGTTGAGGTTGGCACGGTAACCGCGCATCCTCAACCCGGGAATCCAGCGCCCCGGCTCTTTCGGCTGATTGCGGACAGGGCGCTGATCAACCGCATGGGCTTCAACAATGACGGCGCTGAGGTTATCGCGCGCCGCCTCGAGCGTCTTCGGCGCAAATCCCATCGACCGATCATCGGTGTCAACATCGGCAAGAGTCGAATCGTTGACGTGGCGGATGCGCAAGCCGACTACTTGCGGAGCACCGAGCTGCTCGCCCCTCTGGCTGACTACCTTGTCGTGAATGTGAGTTCGCCAAACACCCCAGGTCTTCGTGGACTGCAGGAGCTGGACACGCTCGAACCCTTACTCGTCGCTGTACGCGATGCCGCAGCGGGAGTTCCTTTGCTCGTCAAAATCGCTCCGGACCTTGACGATGAGCAGGTCGAGGGAATTGCTCGACTCAGCGTTCGTCTCGGACTCGCGGGGATCATCGCGACGAACACAACTATTTCACGGGCGCACCTCACGACACCGGCACACGATGTTGAATCAATGGGCGCGGGTGGTCTCTCCGGGCCTCCGGTTGCTCAACGAAGTAACGAGGTTTTGCGTCGCATTCGCCTTGTCGTTCCCGCTGACTTTTGCGTGATTTCCGTCGGAGGAGTCGAGACCGCGGCAGACGTGCGCGAGCGCCTCATGCTCGGCGCAACTCTCGTGCAGGGGTACACGGCGTACATCTACCAGGGCCCGTTCTGGGCCCGCCGCATAAACCGACAGTTGAGTCGGCGGGGCCGCGACTAAGCCTCTGGCGTGATGCTCGGATGCTATTCGGGCGATTGGCCGCGACGAACCTGTGGCTTGGGCATGCGCATCGGACGCAACTGAAGTGCTCGCATTGCTGCGTACCATCCGAGTCCGCGCTCTACGTTTTCAACCCCAAACTTCTGCTTGACGCGTCGTCGAATGAGAAAGTTCAACACGTAGCCGTCAATGAAAACAAGAATGATGAACGCCCACATCGAGATGACGCCGAGTTCGGCGAGCGATAAACCACTGACATAGACAGTGTCGGCAAAAGTCATGACGATGACAATCAACATCAGGGGAACCATGAGCTCACCGATGTTCCACCGCGCGTCGACGTAATCGCGAACAAACTTGCGCTGCGGCCCTCGATCGCGGCGCGGCAGGTATCGCTCGTCGCCGGATGCCATGCCGATTCGCGCTCGTTCTCGGTCTGCTGCCACAGCCGCACGGTTTGCTTTGGCCGCAGCCCGACGGTCATCGGGAACAAGCGGACGCTTGTTGGCTGCCTCGCGCTCTTTGCGCGATGGTGTCGCGTGGCCTTTGCCCGTCCCGCTTTCTCGAGCGTTGGTGGGAACAGTTTCAGGGTTTTCCTTTGTAGCCACGGCCATCCTCATCGTTCGTGTGGAACGCGTCACACGTGGTCATGTGTCACGTATCGCATTCGAGACATAAGATTACCCGCATGTCCGACTCACAGCGCACGACTGCCGTAGAGAAACTGCTCAACCGCGAGTGGAGTGACATCGTCAGCACGTTGAGCGACCTCATACGCATCCCCTCTGTCTCGTGGCCTGCGTTTGAGTCTGTCAATGTGGAGCGAAGTGCCGAGGCAGTCGCGCAACTCGCGAAAAAACTCGGCGTATTCGATTCTGTCGAGATTCTTCGTTCACCGATCCCAGGCAGCTCCGAACTCGGGCAACCCGCTGTTGTTGCGCGTCGCGCAGCACAGAATGGCGCCCCAACCGTTTTGCTCTACGCGCACCATGACGTGCAGCCACCGGGCAATGATGCCGACTGGGAATCTCCCGCATTCGAGCCAACGGAACGAAACGGCCGGTTGTTTGGCCGCGGGAGCGCTGATGACAAGGCCGGCATCGTCACGCATCTCTTCTCAATTCGCCTGCTCCTCGATCTTGTGGACGATGTCGATCTTGGACTCGTCCTCTTCATTGAGGGTGAAGAGGAATTCGGCTCGCCGTCGTTTGATGCGTTTCTGACGGAGCACCGCGACAAACTTCAGGCCGACACGATTGTCGTTGCGGATTCGGGCAACTGGAGTGTGGATGTTCCCGCGTTGACCACGAGTCTTCGAGGAAACGTGACGTTCGCGCTCACCATTCGAACCCTTGACCACGGCGTGCATTCCGGCATGTTTGGTGGGGCTGTTCCGGATGCCATGCTCGCGGCCGCGCGACTCATCGATTCGTTCTACACCGCGAATGGATCGATTGCCGTCGCTGGCCTTGCCGTTCACGACCGACAGGTTCCCGACTACGACGAAAAGACGCTTCGTCACGAAGCGGGAATGCTTGATTCGACGACGTTTATCGGTGCGGGCGATGTGATGCACCGTTTGTGGTCGCAACCCGCGATTACCGTCACGGGCATTGACGCACCTCCTGTGGAGAGCGCGTCGAACACTCTTCTTCCCAGCGTTCGCCTGAGGGTGAGCGTTCGGGTTGCTCCAGGACAACGAGCTGTGAGCGCGTTGGATGCCGTGCGCGATCACATCGCGGGGCACATCCCCTTTGGGGCTCAGTTCACCCTCGAAGACGTCAATTTGGGTGAAGCTTTTCTCGACTCGGGGGCCGGTCCGGCCGCGCGTGCGGCGCGCGCGGGAATGCGCGATGCCTGGGGCATTGACCCCATAGACATGGGTGTTGGCGGCTCAATTCCGTTCATTTCGACCTTCAAGCAGGCCTTTCCCGACGCGGAGGTACTCGTTACGGGCGTTGAGGATCCGGATTCACGAGCCCACGGAACCAACGAGTCGCTCCACCTTGAAGTCTTGCGTCGCGCAATCTACGCGCAAACTTTGTTGCTCTGGTCGCTCAACGGGGAATAAGTTCGCGACTATCATTGCTGTCATGAGCATGGAAACAACGAAGACCGCTTCGCACGGTGTCATCTTGACCCCGAATGCCGCAGCCAAGGTCAAGAACCTTCTCGCACAAGAAGACCGCGACGACTACCGTCTTCGAATCGCAGTCGATTCGGGCGGATGCTCGGGTCTCAAGTACCAGCTCTTCTTCGACGAGCGCGTTGAAGAGGGCGATGCAATCGTCGAGTTTGACGGTGTCGGACTCATTGTCGATCGCAAGAGTGTCCCGTACCTCGAAGGGGCGACCATCGACTTCCACGATTCCATCGAAAAGCAGGGGTTCGACATCGACAACCCCAACGCGACGAACAGTTGCGCGTGCGGCGAGTCTTTCAGCTAGTTGAAGACACGTGTTTGCGGTTTTCGCAAGCATTTTCATCGTCGAATCGCCTCGGTCTTGCCGAGGCGATTCGCTTTGCCAATCTTCTTCGCTTGAGCGGAAACTTCGCACGCGTCGAGGCAAGAATCGGGTCATGCGTCGCGATAGGCTAACCGGGTAGGCAACGCGCGTGCCGAGCAATAGAAGTCTGTAATTGGAAGGGTCTCCGGTGGTCAAGAAACATCGCCTGAAGTGGCTTGCGATTCCGGTTGTCAGTGCCATCGCATTGGCCTTGTCTGGATGCACGCAGCAAGAGCTCCGTGGCTATTTGCCCGGCGAACCAGGCATCACGAACCACACCGATCGAATCACCGGACTCTGGGTCACCAGCTGGATTGTTTTGCTCGGCGTTGGTGCCATCACCTGGGGGCTCCTGATTTGGGCGATGGTTGTCTATCGTCGCCGCAAGGGTCAGACCGGCTTGCCCGTTCAGTTGCGCTACAACATGCCCATTGAGATTTTCTTTACGGTCGTGCCCTTCGTGCTGATTCTCGGTTTCTTCGCCTTCACCGCGCGCGACCAAACAATCATTGAGCAGCGCTACGAGAACCCGGACGTCACCATTGGGGCCTTCGGCAAGCAGTGGGCTTGGGACTTCAATTACATCGATGAAAATGTCTACTACTCGGGAATTCAGGTTCAACCCGATACAACGCCCGGCGCTGCGCAGGGTGCGATTGACCCCGCGTCGATTCCCACGCTCTATTTGCCGGTTGGCAAGACAGTTGAGATTCAGCTCGATGCCCGGGACGTCATTCACTCCTTCTGGGTAATCGATTTCCTCTACAAGAAGGACATGATCCCGGGAAAAACGAACTACATGTCGTTCACGCCAGAACGAGAGGGAACATACAAGGGAAAGTGCGCTGAGCTGTGTGGCGAGTATCACTCGCAGATGCTTTTTCAGGTCAAGGTCGTATCGCAAGGCGAATACGACGCGTACATCCAATCGCTTCGTGACAACGGCTTCGAGGGTCAGCTCGGATCCGAATACAACCGCAACCTCGGACAGGCCAACATTGTGGCTGAGTCAGCTAAGAACTAGGGGCTGAATAATTGAGTGCAACGCTAACTCCCACACCCGTTCAGAACGCCGCTCCTGGCGCCCAGACGGTTGGTGTAACTCGCGGGGTGACCAAGGGAAACATTGTCGTTCGCTGGTTGACCTCGACTGACCACAAGATCATTGGTCACCTCTACCTCATCACCTCGATGGTGTACTTCCTCATCGGCGGAGTGATGGCGTTGCTCATTCGTGCGCAGCTGTTCGCACCTGGCTTGAACGTGCTCGCCACAAAAGAGCAGTACAACCAGATGTTCACGATGCACGGAACAATCATGCTCTTGCTCGTCGCAACGCCGTTGTTTGCCGGCCTTGCGAATGAACTTGTTCCGCTTCAAATCGGGGCTCCGGATGTGGCCTTCCCTCGCCTCAACATGCTCTCGTTCTGGCTCTACTTCTTTGGGGCCTTGATCACGGTTGGCGGGTTTTTCACTCCAGCTGGATCGGCCAGCTTCGGATGGTTTGCCTACGCTCCGCTGAGTTCGGAAACCTTCTCGCCGGGTATAGGTTCCAACATGTGGGTTCTTGGTCTTGCCATGGGTGGTTTTGGCACGATCCTCGGTGCGGTGAACTTCATCACGACCATCATCACGATGCGTGCGCCGGGCATGACCATGTTCCGCATGTCGATCTTCAGCTGGAACATTCTGGTTACGTCAATCCTGGTTATCCTCGTCTTCCCGATTCTGGCTGCTGCCCTTCTCGCGCTGGGCTCAGACCGTATCTTCGGCTCGCACGTCTTTGATGCGGCGACGGGAGGAGCAATCCTGTGGCAGCACCTCTTCTGGTTCTTCGGTCACCCCGAGGTCTACATCCTCGTGTTGCCGTTCTTCGGAGTCATCTCGGAAATCATTCCGGTCTTCAGCCGAAAGCCAATCTTCGGTTACAAGACTCTTGTCTACGCAACAATTGCAATTGGTGCGCTGTCGATGACGGTGTGGGCTCACCACATGTACGTCACCGGTTCGGTCCTTCTGCCGTTCTTCGCTCTCATGACAATGCTGATTGCCGTTCCGACGGGCGTGAAGATCTTCAACTGGATCGGAACAATGTGGAGAGGCTCTGTCACCTTCGAAGTTCCCATGCTCTGGTCACTCGGTGTCGTATTCAACTTCATCTTTGGTGGTTTGACGGGCATCATTCTGGCTTCGCCACCCCTCGACTTCCACGTCTCAGACTCGTACTTCGTCGTGGCTCATTTCCACTACGTCGTCACCGGAGCCATCGTCTTTGGTCTTTTTGGCGCAATGGCGTTCTGGTGGCCGAAGTGGACCGGGAAGATGATGAACGAACGACTCGGCCAGATCCATTTCTGGTTGATGTTTGTCGGCTTCCACACCGCGTTCTTGATTCAGCACTGGCTTGGAGTTGTCGGAATGCCGCGTCGCTACGCGACGTACTTACCTGATGACGGCTTTACCTGGATGAATCAGCTCTCGACCATCGGCTCACTCATCATGGCTGTGTCGTTGCTCCCGTGGGTCCTCAACATCTACATCACGGCTCGCTACGCTCCGAAGGTCACGGTTGACGACCCGTGGGGCACATCTCGATCGCTCGAGTGGGCAACTAGCTGTCCGCCGCCGCGCCACAACTTCACGAGTATCCCTCGTATTCGTTCTGAGTCGCCTGCCTTTGACCTGAACCACCCGGAGGTCGCTCCGGCCGGTTACGCCCTGACGACCGGACGAAAGGCCTAAGCCCGATGAAAGCAAACATTGCGATGTTGTGGGTGCTGACTGTCTTCTTCTTGTTGGCAGCGGCGGTCTACACGCTGTGGAACCTCATCGACACCGGAACGTGGGAAGTCGTTGGCACCGTGGGAATCTTGTTGTCTGCGATTCTCGCTGGATTCATCGCCTTCTTTTTGAATGCGGTCAACCGTTCACAGGGCGGAATCCTCCTGCCGGAGGACCGGCCACAGGCGGATATTGACGATGCTGATCCGGAACTCGGGCATTTCAGCCCATGGAGCTGGTGGCCGCTGATTCTTGGGTTCGCCATTGGTCTCGCCTTCCTCGGACTTGCCGTCGGAGTCTGGATTGCCATTATCGGTATTCCTCTCGTAATCATCGCTCTTGTCGGATGGACCTACGAGTACTACCGGGGCAACTTCGGCCAGTAACTGACCGAAGAGTTCCCTGCAGATTCTCGCTGAGGCCCCCATCGCAAAAGGTGTGGGCCTCAGCGCTTCTGTGTTCGCGTTGACGGGCTTGACGGGCTGATCGACGGCAATCTCCCTGATCAGCTGAATCTGAGTCCACCAGGCGCGCGAAAGCAGCGCGGCTCGGGTGCGGAATGCCGCACTGGCTGGCGTACGCCGAATGTCGCTCTGACTGGCGTCTACAAGCACCCCTCCA
>JBIISS010000041.1:0-7630 GCA_044340895.1 Microbacteriaceae bacterium | reverse complement strand
GCTGTGACTGGCGGGCGCGCATCCAGTTTCGGTTGCCCTGAACCGTATTTATCTCGCCATTGTGCGCGATGAAGCGGAACGGGTGTGCCAGGGGCCATGAAGGAAAAGTGTTGGTCGAGTACCGCGAATGAACCAAGGCGAGGGTCGACGCAAACCGGGCGTCGCTGAGGTCAGGAAAGAACGGCTCGAGCTGGAGCGTCGTGACCATTCCCTTGTAGACGAAGGTGCGAGCAGACAGCGAAGGAAAGTACGCCTCGACTTCTCGTTCGGCTCGCTTGCGGACGCGAAACGCGCGACGATCCAAATCGATGCCAGCCAACGTTCCGCCAGGGGCGGCGATAAAGACCTGCTCAATTGCCGGCATTGCGTCGCGAGCTAGGTCACCGAGCACCTCGGGCGCTGTCGGAACGGTGCGCCATCCAATCAGCTCAAGTCCCTCGGAGTGAACAATCGACGCAATTCCGTTCTTTACAGTGTCACGCACGGTGTCGTCTCGCGGCAGGAAGACATTCCCGACCGCGTAGTGACCAGACTGTGGAAGATCGAAATCGGTCACTGCGCGGAGAAACTTGTCAGGAACCTGAGTCATGATTCCGGCACCGTCACCGGTTCCCGCATCGGAACCGACCGCACCTCGGTGTTCCAGATTTCTCAACGAGTTGAGAGCAACCTCGATGATGTCGTGTCCAGCGCTCCCACGCAGCGTTGCAACCATGGCAAAGCCGCACGAGTCCTTTTCTTCTGTGGGGTTGTAGAGTCCCGCTGCAGACGGCATCAGACTGAACCGCTGGTGCGGTTGTGCTAAAGACATGTAACCCTCCAGATGGCTGCTCTCTATAGAGGGACGACGGTGGCCCAGACGAGGAATCGAACGCGTGTTCTTATTCGTTAAGTCCGCAGTACCGGTAGTGCGGCGCCAGTCAAACGAGAGGACTACTTCTTCGAACGGCTTGTGGCCGACTTCTCCGACTTGACCTTGCGAGCAACAGTGGCACCCTTGCCCTTAGATTCTGTTGCGCGTTTAGAGTCTAGCGGCTTCGAATCCTTGCGCTCAGCGGGTGAACGACCGGCAAGGTAAACCGACTCCTCCGCACCGGGGTGACGACGACCTTGAACAACAATGATGATGATGCCGATGAGGACAGCGATCAATGCACCCCAGACATTTGTGCGAACGCCAAACAGGGTTCCACTCGGGTCGATCCGAATCGTTTCAAAGATGGAGCGACCAACTCCATACCAAATGAGGTAAAGGCCAAAGGTTCGACCCCAACGCAGTGACAATCTGCGCTCCAGGACAACGATTGCGACGACACCGAGAAGGTTCCAGATCATCTCGTAGAGGAATGTCGGGTGGAACAGAGTGCCGGCGGGAAGGCCAACGGGAAACGCCGGGTTGCTCGGTTGAATCTCGAGCCCCCACGGAAGTGTCGTGGGAAGTCCGAAAAGCTCGTTGTTGAACCAGTTGCCCAGACGACCTAATGCTTGTGCAACAAGAAGACCAGGCGCGAGCGCGTCAGCAAAAGACCAGAACTTCAGCCCGGCGAAGCGTGCCCCGATAAGGGCTCCTACCGCACCGCCAAGCAAAGAACCGAAGATGGCGTTGCCGCCCTCCCAGATGTAAAGCGTGCGCCACAAATCAGCGCCCTCGTAGAAGTAGTCGCCTGGGTGCGTGAGCACGTGATAGATGCGTGCACCAACGATGCCGATGGGGATCGCAAAAAGAATGACGTCGAGCACGATCCAGTTTTCGGCTCCCCTGGCCACGAGTCGACGATTCGTCCAGACCGTTGCAACAACGATGCCAAGCAAGATGCAGAGTGCATACGCGTGAATCCGCAGTGGACCGAGGTCAAAGTAGCTCCAAGTGGGACTTGGAATGCTTGCGTGGAGGTGTGTGAGGAGGTTCAACACTGTGAGGGCCTTTGCGTCGACAAATCGGTAACGGGAATGCAGAAAGTCTAGGCGGGACGAGCCACGATTTAGACCTCAGAACGACCGGAGAGTCGAGCGGCGATGGATGCGACTCCGGAAACGCCACTATCGCCGAGCGCGGATACAATCGCGGAGCCAACAATTGCCCCGTCAGCATAATCAAGAACTTCAACGACTTGCTCTCGCGTTGAAATGCCCACCCCGACTCCCACGTGCTTGGCACCGGCGTCACGGAGCCTGGAAACGAGATTATGGGCCGCGGTGTCTACGTCTGCCCGCGCGCCAGTTATGCCCATTGTCGAAACGGCGTAGACAAACCCGCGACTGACGCGGATGGTCTCAGCCAGTCGAGTGTCGGTCGACGACGGCGCCGCCAAGAAGACACGGTCCAGGTCATGCTTTTCGCTCGCGTCAATCCACTGTTGCGCCTCGTCGGGAATGAGGTCGGGAGTGATCAGACCCGCTCCGCCAGCTTGTTTGAGGTCACGTGCAAACTTTTCAACGCCGTATTGAACGACCGGATTCCAATACGTCATGACGAGGACGGGTGCGGAAACGCGATCGGTAATGGCCTTCACCGCGCCGAATGCATCTCGCAGCCGAAATCCGTTTGCGAGAGCCTTTTCGGTCGCTTGCTGAATTACGAGACCGTCCATTACCGGGTCGGAATAGGGCAATCCCAACTCGAGAATGTCCGCCCCGTTCTCGACCAATGCGACGGCAGCGTCAATGCTTTCGTCAATGGAGGGAAACCCCAGCGGGAGGTACCCGACGAGCGCACCACGTCCGTCAGTCCGGCACGCATCCAGAGTTGCCTCTACGCGAGAACTCATGATTCAACTCCATCAAAAAGGTCGAAATACTTGCCCGCAGTCTCCATGTCTTTGTCGCCACGGCCACTGAGGTTAATCAGGATGACCGAATCGGGTCCGAGTTCCTTGCCGAGTTCGAGCGCGCCTGCGAGAGCGTGTGCGGTCTCAATGGCGGGAATGATGCCCTCGGTTCGCGACAGCAGTCTCATGGCATGCATGGCCTCGTCGTCGGTGACGGGACGATACTCCGCGCGACCCAAATCGTTCAGCCACGAGTGTTCGGGGCCCACCCCGGGGTAATCGAGACCGGCTGAGATGGAATGCGACTCGAGTGTTTGTCCATCTTCGTCTTGCAGCATGTATGAACGAGCACCGTGTAGAACGCCTGGGCGGCCCTTCGTGATCGTGGCTGCGTGCTCTGGAGTGTCGACTCCGCGGCCAGCCGCCTCGTAGCCGATGAGACGAACAGATGGGTCATCGAGGAACGCGTGGAACATTCCAATAGCGTTCGAGCCTCCGCCCACGCAGGCAACTACGGCGTCTGGAAGGGCGCCCGTCATTTCGAGAACTTGCTCGCGCGACTCCTCACCAATGATCTTGTGAAAATCACGCACCATGTAAGGAAACGGGTGTGGGCCTGCGACAGTGCCGAGAAGGTAGTGCGTGTTGTCGACGTTGGCCACCCAGTCGCGTAACGCCTCATTGATGGCATCCTTCAGCGTGCGGGAACCGGTTGTCACGGGAATGACCTCAGCACCGAGCAATCGCATACGAGCAACGTTGAGTGCTTGGCGCACGGTGTCGACTTCGCCCATGTAGACGACGCACTCCATGCCAAAAAGAGCTGCCGCTGTTGCGGTGGCTACTCCATGTTGGCCAGCACCAGTCTCGGCAATGAGACGGGTCTTGCCGATTCGGCGAGCCACCAGAGCTTGCCCAAGAACATTGTTGATTTTGTGACTACCGGTGTGGTTGAGGTCTTCACGTTTCAGAAGAATCCGGGCATTGCCAGCGTGGGCCGCAAACCGAGGAACTTCGGTGATGATCGACGGGCGGCCGGTGTACGTGCGGTGCAGGTCCATGAGCTCTGCCTGGAAGCCAGGATCGATTTTGCAGGCGTCATAGGCGAGTGACAACTCATCAAGGGCAGCAATCAACGACTCTGGAACGAATCGGCCACCGAACTCGCCAAAGTATGGGCCTTGTTCATCGCGCAACATTTATGAAACCTCCAAAAAGCTCGCCAGTGTGGCGACGGGGTCGCTGGTGACGAGAGCCTCGCCGACGAGAACAACATCCGCACCAGCGTCACGGTAGTGAGCGACGTCGACGGTCCCCCGAACTGCCGACTCGGCAATGCGAATCGTCGAGCTCGGAATTTGGTCAACGACTCGGCCGAAGAGTTCCCGGTCGAGCTCAAAGGTCGACAGGTCCCGTGCGTTCACGCCAATGATTTCCGCACCGAGGTCCACTGCGAATTGAACCTCATCAGGTGAATGCGTTTCTACCAATACGGCCATTCCAAGCTCCGTGCTGAGCGCATGCAACGAAGTCAAAACTCGCGGCTCGAGTGCAGCCACGATGAGCAAGACGAGGTCGGCACCCGCAGCCCGAGCTTCGAGCACTTGATAGGGCGTAGCTATGAAATCTTTACGCAGAACCGGAACAGAGACCTGTGCTCGAACAGCCCGCAGGTCGTCCAAGCTCCCCTTGAACTTTCTCTCCTCCGTCAGCACGCTGATTGCGGATGCCCCGCCAGACTCATACAGAGACGCGAGGTGAGCGGGATCAGAAATCTCTGCCAAATCACCTCGAGATGGACTCGCCCTCTTTACTTCAGCGATGACCTTGACGTGCGGACCCCGTTGGAGAGCTGTGAGCGCATCACGAGGCGGACTCGCAAGTTCGACGAGCCGCTCCACTTCAGCAAGAGAAAGACTGGCTTCACGCTTCGCGGCGTCTGCGACGGATCCAGCCGTGAGGTCGTCGAGCACCTACTGGTGAGCCTTGGGAGTGTATTTCGGTCCCCGCACGCCGTAACCCGCCTTGGCCATGATCCATCCGACGAGCAGACCAACAACAAGCAGACCGACCGACGCGACGACGAGAAGCGGCTGGTCAAGCCAGAAAAACAGAGTGCCCAAAGAAACTGCGACGATCATGATCACAATTGCAGTCCATGCAGCAGGAGAGTTGCCTTCGCCTGGTTCTTCAATTTCGTTGCTCATCGAAAATCTCCTTGGATACACGAGGAAGTACTTATTCATTCTAATCGGTGCGTGTCGGGTCGCCGCCCTGCGTGAACGAGTCCCACGCATCCTCTTCGGCATATGCGTTTGTCGTCTGACGATTCTGACTTTGAAGAGTTTCCGGCCTGCTGAAGCGTCGTGACGCTTTTGGCCAGGATCGCATCGTGAGAAGTCCCCACAATGACGCAACCACGACAATGCCGAATCCAACAATGGCAACAATTGTCCATGCACTCGCCTGTTCCGAAGTGACCAGTGCATCCAAGGTCTCTACGTTGACAACTCCGCTAGCCAAACTGAGTGGGCCCACAGACGACGGGATCGGATTGACAATTGCCTCAACGACCATCGCGGCGCCCACGACACTGAGTGCAAGAGATACCAAAAGAAAGATGGCGCGCCACAAGGCCTGGGCGAGACCCAGAACAGCGGCCGTGGCGAAGAGGCCAAGCGATATGGCCGAAACTGCTCCAGCGGCATCAATCCCAGAAACGACTACCGACCCTGTACCCGCTACTTCACTGATTTCAAAGGTGAACCACTCCTGAGACCAACCAACAAGAGAAAGTCCTGTGCCAGACAGGATGCCCAAAATGGCAAGAGACTTGGCGCGCCGCATCACAGGTGCTTGAGGTGGTTGGCAATGGAAACAGCGCGCAACGGCGCGGCTGCCTTGTGCTCGGTCTCGCGATACTCAGATTCAGGGTCAGAATCCGCGACAAGTCCGGCACCCGCTTGAACGTGCGCCACGCCGTCGATCAACGTGACGGTACGGATGGCAATGGCGAGGTCTGCGTCTCCGGAGGGAGCGATGTAGCCGACAACTCCGCCGTAAACGCCTCGACGAACGGGTTCGAGTGAATCAATGATCTCGAGGGCTCGGGGCTTTGGCGCACCGCTCAAGGTTCCCGCGGGAAATGTCGAACGAAAAACGTCGATGGGCGACTTTCCGGGAGCGAGGTCGCCCTCGACACTCGACACGATGTGCATGATGTGACTAAAGCGTTCAACCCGCATGAATTCGGTCACATCCACAGAGCCGGGGGTGCACACACGTAGCAGATCGTTTCGAGCTAAATCAACAAGCATGAGGTGCTCTGATTTCTCCTTGTTGTCGGCCAATAGTTCGTTCTCGAGACGCAAATCGTCTTCAGGTGATTCACCACGTGGTCGAGAACCTGCAATGGGGTGAGTGAACACTCGGCCACGGCTTACCTTGACGAGGGCCTCAGGTGAAGATCCGACAACCGCGTAGTCCTCGCCGGCGATGCGCGGGAGTGCGAGCAGATACATATACGGCGAGGGATTCAGGCTACGCAACACGCGGTAGATGTCGATCGGACTCGCTGAGGAGTCGAGGTCAAAGCGTTGTGACACGACTACCTGAAAAACATCACCAGCCACAATGTGGTCCTTTGACGCTGCGACGGAGTCCAAGAAGGCGTCCCGATCAGTTCTATGACGCGGCGATTCGATTGCCTCGAGGTCGATGACGGCCAGAGCCGGAATTGCCGGTGCAGCCAATTCCTCTTGCAGCGCATCCAACCGTGACTGGGCTTCGTTCCACAGCTCGTCTACGCCGGCGCCATCGTTGAGCACATTGACAATTAGCGTCACCGTGCCGAACTTGTGATCGATTGAAATCAGGTCCCGGGCGAACGACATTCCGATACTTGGTGTCTTCGTGTCAACGGCCGGTGCGTTGGGCAGGTGTTCGAGTTCGCGCACAGCCTCCCATCCGATGTAACCGACAAACCCGCCGGTCAAGGGAGGAGATCCGGGGCGAATCGGTGTCTGCCAGACCTGATACAAGCGTTCCAGCGCATCAACCGTTCCGTGAGGAATGTCTCCCGCGAATGCACGCTCGGCGGAGAGCCCGGTGTCAATCCAACGAGCTTCACCATCTTGTTCGGTCAATACCCCAAACGAGGAAGTACCAACGAACGAGAACCTCGACCAGATACCGCCCTGCTCGGCCGACTCCAAGAGAAACGTTCCTGGTCGCGTGTCTGCAAGCTTTCGATAGAGCGCCAGAGGAGTCTCTGCGTCTGCAAAGAGTTCACGACCAACAGGGATGATCTTGTCCCCAGACTGTACGCGCTGGGCGAGAATCCCGAACGTCGTATCGGTCACTGCTCTCCCCGTTCTCCGACGACAGCTCCCACAGAGTGCGTTTCAAAGCACGAGCGGCTTCCAGTGTGACATGCGGCACCAACCTGGTCGACTCTAATCAGCACGCTATCGGCGTCACAGTCCACGAAAACGCTCTTCACCAATTGAATGTGCCCGGACGTATCGCCCTTGCGCCAATAAGACTGACGCGAGCGAGACCAGAATGTCACGCGGCCTTCTGTGACGGTGCGCTTCAGAGCTTCGGCGTTCATATACGCGAGCATCAAGACATCGCCACTCTCGTCGTCCTGGATCACCACTGGTACGAGTCCGTCGGCATCGAAACGCACAGCGTCTGAAGAGAGTTGAATCATGAATTCCTCACCGACAAGCCGTGGGTGGCCATGTCTTGCTTTACGGCTGCGATGGACACTTCGCCGGAATGAAAAATCGACGCAGCCAGCACGGCATCTGCCCCGCTCATCACTGCGGGCGTGAAGTCGCCCGCGCTACCCGCACCAC
>JBIISS010000040.1:0-7862 GCA_044340895.1 Microbacteriaceae bacterium | reverse complement strand
GCGAGAGCGGCCATCACGCTCGGCGTGAACTACACCGAGAACGACTCAAGGGTAGCGAGAATGCGGTCGACATCGGCGGAGGTGAGCCCGGTCCAGAGCGGAACGCGAACGAGTCGACTCGAAAACGCATCGGTGTTCGCCATGTTTCCAACCGTGCGACCAAACTTCTGACCCGCCGGGCTCGAGTGCAACGGCACGTAATGGAATGTTCCGATGATGCCGTTCTCGCGCAGGTAGGCGAGCAGTCGTTGCTGCGCTTCGGCCGTCGGTGCGTGCAAGTAGAAGACGTGCGCCGCGTGAATGAAGTCGGGCGGGCTCATCAAGACGATGTCGTTGCGGAGTGCCCAATCGCTGAGTTCCGTGCGGTATCGATTCCAAACAGCGAAGCGTTTCTCTTGAATCTCGTCGAAGTGCTCGAGCTGCGAGTCGAGAACGGCAGCGTTAATCTCACTGGGGAGGTAGCTCGAACCCTGGTCGACCCACGTGTACTTGTCGACTTGGCCACGCAGAAAACGCGAACGGTTCGTGCCCTTTTCTCGAACGATTTCTGCGCGCTCAGCAGTGGCCGGGTCCTTGATGAGGAGCGCTCCGCCCTCGCCGCAGTGCACGTTCTTCGTGTCGTGAAAACTCTGAATGCCCATCGAGCCGATTGTGCCCAGCACGCCGAGATCCGTTGTGACCCCGAGGCCGTGCGCGTTGTCTTCAATCACCGGAATGCCGGCGTCGGCGGCAATGGCCATGATTGCCGACATGTCAGCGGGAACGCCGCCGTAGTGCATGACCTGAATCGCTTTGGTCTTGGACGTGATGCCCGCGGCAACCTGAGCCGGGTCGACGTTGCCGGTAGCCAGATCGACGTCGACGAAAACCGGGGTTGCACCGGTGGACACAATCGATGTTGCGCCCGAAGAGAACTGAAAGCTCGGAACGACAACTTCGTCACCGGGCGAGAGATCGAGAAGTCGGGCAGCAAGGTCGAGGGCGTGAGTGCCTGACGTAGTGAGGAGCGCCTTGTGCGCTCCGGTCAGGTCCAGAATGCGCTGACTCGCGAGCGCGGTAAACGTTCCGTCTCCGTGCGAGTGGTCAGATTCGAGCACCGCCGTGACGTTCGGGATTTCATTCGGCGTCAAGTACGGGCGCGAGAACGGAATCACGTTCGCACCTGACGTCGTCATGCTCACCATGGTAGACCGCACCTAAACCGGTTGAACCAGGTCGCGCGCGATGTCTTGAATTCCCAACCCAAATCGCTGGTATCGACCGGTGCGGCGCTCGCGTAGCACCGGGCCTAGCCGGCGCAGACGCGAGGCGGGAAAGTTCCAACGCGCGGTTTCGTGAGCGAGCTTGTCGATTGCGATCTCACGCATTGCGGGTCGAGTCGCAAATACGGGATGCTCCGCCATCTGCGTTGCGCGCGCGAGCAGGCGCGCATTGCGGTCGGTGCGAGAAAAGATCATCCGCCCGATGAAGTGCCGCAAGTTCATGCGCGCCGCACCGATTTGGTTACCCCCGTGCTGGCGATACAACACGAGCGGCTCTTCCAGCACATCGACGCGACCGCTGACGGAGGCAACGATGCCGAGCCACTCATCATGAATCCAGGCTTCCGGCAGTGGCTCAGCCACATCGAGGAGCGCCCGTCGAAACATGGAACTGGCGCCGGTCACCAGGTTGCGTCGCACAAGCACATCGATTGCGCGGCCGTCGTGAATCGACTCAAATTCCCAGTTCGAGATGCGGTAAACGGTGAACATGTCGGCCCCGAGTGAGTCGAGTTGGGCATCCACCAATTTCAGGTTCGCGTGTAACAGCGTCAGATCAGGTCTCGCGTCGAACTCGCTCGCCATGCGGGCGAGCTTTTCCGGCACCCACACGTCATCTTGATCAGCCAGCGCCACGAGGTCGCTCGTGCAGAGTCGAATGGCTTGCTCAAAGTTTTTCGTCACGCCGAGCGCGGGAGTGTTCTCGCGAACCGTCAGCGCGATGGCCTCTGCCCGACTTTGATTGAAGGCAGCAACCTCGTTGCGCACAATCTCAACCGTGTCATCGCTCGACGCGTCATCAGAGAGCACAATCTCGCGCGGCAGGCGTGACTGCGAAAGAATGCTACGCACCTGCTCGGCAACAAATCTCGAGCCGTTGTGCGTGCAGAGTGCGACCGAAATTGACAGGCTCACGCGATTTCGGCCTTGCCGCTCGCGTTCACGGCCAGCACAAATTCGTCGTAGTCGTGGATGTAGTCGTCGGCGTCGTAGGCATGGGATGCCAGCACGACGAGCACGGCATCATCTGAGTAGTCGTATTGCGCGCCCCACGTCAGTGGCGGCATGTGCAGGCCGAGACTTGGGCGGTCAAGTGTGACGACCTGGCGGGCATCCCCGTTGTCGACCATTGCCTTGACGCTCCCGTTAACGCAGACCAAGAACTGATGACACTTCTTGTGCGCGTGGATTCCCCGCGGTTCGCCCTCGGGCACACCCGAGATCACGAACATTCGGGACGCCTCGAACGGCAAGGTCTTGCCCACCTCGGTCACGACCAATCGACCGCGCTGATCGACGTGCTCTTGCAAATCGATGAGACGAGCGATGTTCGCATGCGTTGGCATTAGAGAGCGCTCAACCCGTCGGCAACGCGTGCGACTTCTGAATCGGTGAGCTCCGGGAACATCGGCACCGAGAAGATACGCTCGGCAACTCGGTCAGTCACGTCGAGGGGCATGTGGCGAGGCGTGAAGTCCGGCCACTTCTGCTTGTGGTCGGGGATTGGGTAGTGCACGTCTGTCTTGACACCCGCGGCGTCGAGAGCGGACCGCGCGCCGTCGCGATCATCTGATTCGAGCACCGCGAGATGAGCAATGAATCGTTCGTTGGCGTGGTTGACGAGGCGCAACTGAGTCGCCTGTGATCCGGCGGCCACGGCGGCTTCGTAGATCGCGTGAATATCGCGGCGACGCTGGTTGCCTGCATCGAGCAGTGGCAGCTTGATGCGCAAGATCGCGGCCTGCATTTCGTCGAGACGCGAGTTGCGACCGTGCGCCGCTTCGATCGAATACTTGGATGCCCAGCCGTACTGACGCATCTGGCGCACACGTGCCGCCAGCTCGTCGCTGTTGGTCATGACCGCTCCCCCGTCACCAAGGGCTCCGAGGTTTTTCGTTGGGTAAAAGCTCGTGGTCGCGATGTGACCGAACGCGCCACCCATGGTGCCGTTCGCACGGGCACCCAAGGACTGGGCGCAATCTTCGAGCACCGGGATGTTGTGCCGCGCCGCCACGGCGAGAATCTCGTCCATTGGCGCAAGTGCTCCATACAAATGCGTCACGACGATGGCTGCGGGAACGTCCCCACACTGCTCGAGCGCGGCCTCGAGCGTTGCCGCCGACATGAGGTGCGTTTCGGGATCGACGTCAACGTAAACCGGTTCGGCGCCGAGCAGCCGTGTCGCAGTCGACGTGTATGCCCCCGCGTTGGCGACGGTCAGTACCAGACTGCCCGAGGCTACTCCGAGCGCCGCGAGGCCGAGTTCGAGGGCATCCGTACCGTTGCCCACATTGATTGCGTGGGACGTGCCCACGTACGCCGCGAGTTCGCTCTCGAGAGCGTCGTGTTCGGGTCCGAGAATGAACCATCCGCTGGAGACAACGCGGGCGATCGCATCATCGAGTTCGGTGCGAATGTATTCGGTACCGCGCTTGAGGTCGTTGAACGGAACGGGCGCGGAAGTCATGGTCTAAGGGTATCCGTTACGCGTATCAGGCGCGTTTCGCCTGCCGCAATCGCGCGCGTTTTCGGGCTTCGAGAACGGCGGAGATAGCAACGCCTCGAGAAAGTCCATAGAGGTTCTCCTCGAACACCATCTTTGCAATCCACTTGTCAGCCTCGAGGTCGGGGTGCGGGTCACCCGCGACGATGCCATCCAGCGGTCCGTCATAGACGGGCAGCTCGGTCCATTTCGGAGTGAGTACGGTGTGCGTGCCGTCCTCATGACCGGCGTAGTGCGCCAGATTCACACCGGGTGAGAGCACCCACGCATCGCGCGCCCACATGCTCGCAAGCCAGCGGTAGGCCCACGTCGAAATGCGGCCGGCGTGAGCATCGGCAAAGTTTTGTTTCCAGCGCAGGGCTCCGATACGCGTGCCGACAATGCGTTGAATGTCTGCAACGGATGCGTTCATCGCCCACGTTAGGTCGTCGTCATACCCTGCCCAGGCGCGCTGCCATGTCGCCCACGCATACGACTCCGGGTAGCGCGAGAGCCGCGGTCCAATTCCCGGCACGCCGCTGTGCCGCGGCGGCACAAGGTGATACCCCGAAACGTGCTCGATGCGTTTGTCGTCAGCGAATCGATCGAGCATGGATTCGAGAAACGGAATCATGTTTGGGCCGGGCACCGTGTCATCCTCGATGACGATGACCCGGCCGTATTTTTCGGTAGCTTCAGTCACTGAGAGCGACACGTTCGCGCGCAACCCAAGGTTTGCAGGCCGAAAGGTGAGTTCGACGTTGTTTGTCCAGTCAATTCCTTCGGCTAAAGCTCGAACGGCAGCAACGCGTTCAGCGTCTCCTGGCACGTGAGCCTGAGGTCCATCGACGCACACAATGATGTTCTGCGCGTTGACCGACCTGAGTCGGTCGAGCAACCTGCCGAATTTGTCGGCACGGTTGTAGGCCATCAGCAGAATAGGCGTCACGAGTATCCATGTTAAAGTCTGAATCGTGACCCGCCCTCGCCCCACGCCCACGGTGTACTGCACGTACTTTGACAGTGGCTACCTTTCCCGCGGGCTCACACTGATCGAATCGATGCGAGCACACGGCGAAAAATCTCCGGTCATCGTGCTTGCGCTCGACAACGATGTGAAAGAGTTTTTTGACGCGGAGAACATGCCCGGTGTGACCGCGATCCTGGTCGAAGACCTCGAGAAGGCCGAGCCGGCGCTCCTGCCGCTCAAGGCGACTCGCTCGCGCATGGAGTACTACTTCACGTGCACGCCACTACTCGTACGGTACGCAATGAACCTCGTTGGCACACCTGGCTCAACGGCAATCTACGTTGATGCAGACCTGTTCTTCTTTGATACGCCGCGCAAAGCTGTCGATGCGCTCGGCGATGGTTCGGTCGGCATCATCGAACACCGCTACCCCACTCGTCTCGCGCAGCGCCTCGCAAAGTACGGCCGGTTCAATGTGGGATGGGTGGCATTCGTTGATGACGAAGATGGTCGCCGGGTTCTTGATTGGTATTCACAGAGCACCCTCGACTGGTGCGGAGACACACCCCTCGATGGCAAGTACGCCGATCAGGGTTACCTCAACTCGTTTCCTGATTTCGCGGGTGTGAAGATTTTGCACTCGAGTGCCTTCGACCTCGCGCCATGGAATACCGCGCGGCACGACATCCGCCTTGTCAATAATGCGGTGTCAGTCGATGGTGACCCGCTCAATTTCTTCCACGTGCACGGACTGCGCAAAGTGGGCAACTGGTACGTCACCGCGCAGGGTGTCTACGGAGCCAAGCTCACGTCGGCGCTGAAGAGAGGCGTCTACGAGCCATACGTGCGCGCATTGGAGCGCTGGGATGCCTACGCCCAGTCGAAGCTTCCGGCGCGACCAGCTCCAGCTCAGCGCGGAGTGGGCCTCAAGGGATTCGCCTTTCGCTCACTCAAGAGCGTGTTGAACCGCTGGGCGATTCTCACCGGTGCCGCCATTTCGTCCGGAAAATAAGCGACAGCCTTATTCGTCGAAGGACATCAACTTCACGTATTCGGCGACCATCGGCACGGTCTTACGAAGTTCGCTGAAGGTTCCAGACGCTCGCACTGTGCCACTTTCGACGACGAAGACGACATCGGAGTGTTGGACCGTCGAGAGTCGATGGGCAATCACAATAACGGTCACGTCGCTCCCGAGATTTTTCAGACTCTGCGCAACGAACGCTTCACTCGTTGCGTCGAGTGCCGATGTTGCCTCGTCGAGGATGATCAACTTTGGCTGCTCGTACAAGGCCCGTGCGAGGCCAATGCGCTGAATCTGTCCGCCGGAAAGTGAATCTCCCTGCTTGCCGACAGAGGATCGCACTCCGTCTGGCAGAGTTCGAATGAAATCCTCAAGGAATGCTGCCGTGACCGCAAGGTCTACCTTGTCGTAGTCAATCTCTGCCGGATCGATGCCGAGGGCGATGTTTTCAGCGATAGTGCCGGAAACCAAACCTGGATTCTGCGGAACATACGAGACGAGGCCGGGGTGCTTGTCCGTCAGGAATCTCGGTGCAAACCCGCTGACGGAGGCTTTACCTGACTCGGGTTCGATGAGTCCCAGAAGAAGGTCAACAATGGTTGTTTTGCCCGCACCAGAAGGACCAATGATTGCCGCGTGCTGGCCCGGGGCGACTCGCATCGTGACTTTATCGAGTGCGCGCTTTGCTGATCCCGGATACGTGTATGAGACCTTGTCCAAGACCACGCCCAATGCGCCCAGCTCCGATGCCATCTCCGCAGTCGGTGGCTCCTCATTACCTGCGCGAGCAGCCTGGGCCGATGTGGCGGCACCAAATTCCTGCGCTTCGGCGAGCAACCGATGGGCCATCGCGGACTGTTCAACCTGATTCTTGGCAACAGCCGCTGCGTTCTGCAATGGCAACAGCGCGGCCATAATCCTCACGCCACCAGTCAAGAAGACCCCGACAGTCACCAGGCCGGTAGCCAACTGTCCCGTGAGGAATTGATAACCGACGAAGATCACAACACCGAGCATCAATGCGGTCTCAACGACGTACCTCGGCATGCCACCCAAGAAATTGAGCATGCCGCCGCTAAATGACACACGTCTGCGTGCAAGCGAGAATTTCCTCAGGAAGTACTCCTGCTTCTCAAAAACCGTGATTTCTCTGAACGCGCCGAGGAAGTCGTCGAGTGCGAGAACACTTTCCATATTTCCTTCCGACGCGTCAATACCGGCTTTCTTCAAGAGTCGCGAAATGACGCCTTGAATTACGAGGATGAGCGCTCCGAAGTAAACGAAGACACAGATCGCTGCCACGGGGTCAATGAGCAAGAACGTCGAGGCCACGAGCAAAAGCAACAAACCTTCAGAAACAAAAGTCGACAAGTTTCCGAGCAACCCCGCAAACGCGTTCGACGTGGAGCCCATCACGGTCCAGACAATTTCACCCCGGTCTAAGGTTTGTATCCTCGCCAGGTTGCCCGTGAAGAGATAGCGAGTGATCTGGGCGGACTTCTCCGCATCAATTTGTGCCAGTCGATTTGCAATCGCGCGTCCGAGTGACACGGCAATGACCGCTTTCGCGGCGAAGACGACGAGGACAGCCAACACGAGCGCCAGCAGCGTGGATGGGCTCACGGATGGAAGTTCAAACCCCAGAATCACAAGCGGCTTGCCGCTATCAAGGTTGGTTGCTGCCAGTCCCGTCAGGAGTCCCGTGAGTGCAATGCCGACAACGTCCAGAATGCCGGAGAGCGCTCGAAAAACAACAAGCGTGAAGTACGACCTTCGCTCCCGCACGCTGAGGAAGCTCAGCGACCTTCGAATTGACGCAATCATCGTAAGTTACCTGCCACTAGTGCTTGACGACGGTGTCGATCCACGGGCGACCCGCGGCGTCGAGAGCTTCGATGTCCGCATCCACCATGATGCGAGCCAGTTCGGGTGTGTGAATCTTTGGCGTCCAATCGAGCGCCGCGTTCGCGCGCGACGCGTCGCCGACCAGCGCGTCAACCTCAGTTGGACGAAGGTAACGCTCGTCGAACTTGACGTACTTTTGCCAGTCGAGACCGACGTGCTCGAACGAGAACTGAAGGAAGTCTTTGACCGTGTAGTTGGTGCCAGTTGCAACAACAAAAT
>JBIISS010000039.1:0-7875 GCA_044340895.1 Microbacteriaceae bacterium | reverse complement strand
CCCGCAACGCGGCCGGTGCCGTGGAGCGTAAACGGCAACGCACCACGACCCTCGTCGGCGATGTCAACGCCGAGCGCGCGTAGCGAAGAAATGGTGACCGACATTGGTCGGCGGCGGGCACCGGCGTCACCGTCGAACGTGGTCGGGCCGAGCGCGAGGGCAGACACGGGTGGCAAGAAGCGCATGACCGTTCCGGCGAGACCGCAATCAATCGTGGTCGAACCGGTCAGTTCGCCGGGAGTGACGAGCCAGTCGGCCCCAAAAAGACCTTCACCCGGCTGATCGACAATCGTCGTGCCGAGCGAGCGAAGCGCCTCGACCATCAGGTTCGTGTCACGCGAGCGCAGCGGCCGACGAAGCAGAGTGGGGGAGTCGGCCAGAGCAGCGAGCACCAACTCACGGTTGGTCAACGACTTCGATCCGGGTAGCTGGAGTGCGGCATCCACCCCGGAATTGCGCGTCGGTGCTGCCCAGAGCCCCGGCTCTTCGCCCGGCGCATCGTTCGACCCGTACGGGTCGAACTCGGGGCGGGAATACGGAGAGGTCAGCATCGGTTCAAGACTACCGGGCATGAAACTGTGCACGAAGGTTGGAGCCCTGAAGGGGTGAGGCATGAGCATGGCGATACTCGACCGCGTCGGCAAACAGACGCAGCGCGTAGGCTTGACCACGATGTCATCGAAAGCGCAGGACCAACGGGAGATGTTCGTCGAGCAGGCGATGCCGCTCATCGATAGTCTCTACGGTCACGCCATGAACCTGACGCGTAATCCGAGCGATGCCAACGATCTGGTGCAAGAGACCTACATGAAGGCTTATGCCGCTTTCGCCTCTTTCGAACAGGGCACCAACATAAAGGCGTGGCTGCACCGCATCTTGAAGAACACGTTCATCAACCAGTACCGCAAAGCGCAAAATCGCCCGTTCGAGAGTGCTCTCGAAGAACTCGAAGAATGGCAGATCGGTGACGCCGAGAGCCGTACCGCGGTGGGAAGTCGTTCGGCCGAGGCTGAGGCAATCGACCACTTGCCGGCGAGTGCGGTGAAGGATGCCCTGCAATCCATTCCCGAGGAGTTTCGTATGGCTGTCTTTCTTGCCGACGTGGAGGGGTACTCCTATCAGGAGATTGCCGAGATCATGGAGACGCCCACGGGCACGGTCATGAGCCGGCTGCACCGAGGTCGTCGACTTTTGCGCGAGATGCTGGGCGAGTACGCCGCCGAGCAAGGAATCGGACTGACGACGAAGGGAGCCTCGTGATGAGCGACTGTGGTTGCGAGAAGGCACGCAAGGCACTCGAGGAGTACCTGCACAACGAACTCTGCACAGAAGACGCGACAGACATTCGTGAGCACATGGAGAACTGTGTCGACTGCTCCGACGAGCACAAGGTCGGCGTGGTGCTCAGCGCAGCTGTCGCTCGTGCGTGCGCCGAGACAGCACCCGAAGACCTTCGCTCACAGGTCATGGCACAGTTGCGAGACATTCAGACGCACAACTAAACCGCGCTGAGGGCTACAGCGTGAGAGCGCGTTCGAGAATTGCCGCGGCTTCGGCGGCGTGACGCTTGGCCGATCCGGCGGCCGGTGATGCGGACGCGTGACGCGAGATGTTGCGAATCGTGCGACCCTCAAGCTTCTTCGTCACCTCGAGCAAAATGAACGGCCAGGCACCCTGGTTCTCCGGCTCGTCTTGGAACCAGACGATTTCGGCGTTCGGGTACGTCGCGAGCACCGAATTGAGCTCGGTCATTGGCGCCGGGTAATACTGCTCCATGCGCACGACCGCAATTTTGTCATTCGGAGCTTTTTCGAGCTCGGCCATCAGGTCGTGGTACGGCTTGCCCGCTGTGATGATCACTCGCTGCACAGCGTTGCGGTCGAGCGAGCGTGTCTCATCGATGATGGGACGGAAGCCATCCTTCGTGAAGTCTTCGACGTTGCTTGAGGCGCCGCGCAGACGCAGCATGGCCTTCGGCGTGAAGACCACGAGCGGACGACGCGGAGTCGAATAGGTGTGGCGACGCAGCAGGTGGAAGTACGACGCGGGAGTTGAGGGGCGCGCGACCACCATGTTGTTCTCAGCACACATCTGCAGGTAGCGCTCAATGCGAGCGGACGAGTGGTCGGGACCCTGACCTTCGTAGCCGTGTGGCAAGAGCAACACGACGCTGGAGTGCTGGTTCCACTTTTGCTCGGCGGATGAAACGAATTCGTCGACGACCGTCTGCGCGCCGTTGGCGAAGTCACCGAACTGGCCCTCCCACAGAACGAGTGCGTTCTCGCGCTCGACCGAGTAACCGTATTCGAAAGCCATGACCGCGTACTCGCTCAGCAGCGAGTCGTAGATGTAGAAGCGACCTTGACCGTTGCTCAAGTTCATCAGCGGAAGCCATTCACGGCCGTTCTCGCGGTCGTGGAACACGGCGTGACGTTGCACGAACGTGCCGCGACGAACATCCTGACCGGTCAAACGAACCGGGCGACCCTCGAGCAGAACCGATCCGAAAGCGAGCAGTTCGCCAAAGCCCCAGTCGATTTCGCCGGTGCGGCTCATTTCGACGCGCTTGGCGAGAAGCTGCTGCAACTTGGGGTGAACCGAGAAGCCTTCGGGGATGTTGTTGAACGCGTCACCAATGCGTGCAATGACGTCGGCGCCCACGTGAGGTACATCGAATGTCTGTTCGGGCACCGGGGGGCTTGTCGTTGGGGCGGCGGCGGATTCAAGCTCCGACTGCGCGGTGTGCGAGTCGTTGAACGACTGCTCGAGACGAGTCTGAAAGTCTGCCTGTGCCTTGTCGAATTCTTCTTGCGTGATGTCTCCACGACCGACAAGTGATTCGGTGTACAGGCGACGAACCGAGCGCTTGGCCTCGATGAGGTTGTACATCAACGGCTGCGTCATCGACGGGTCGTCACCCTCGTTGTGTCCGCGGCGGCGGTAGCAGACGAGGTCGATGACGACGTCTTTCTTGAATATCTGACGGAACTCGAATGCCAACTCAGCGACGCGAGCAACGGCCTCAGGGTCGTCGCCGTTGACATGCCAGATGGGAGCTTGGATGGTCTTCGCCACGTCGGTCGAATACACCGAGGTGCGCGACTCGTTGGGGGGAGTCGTGAATCCGATCTGGTTATTGATGACGATGTGCACGGTTCCACCAATGCGGTATCCGCGAAGCTGCGACATCTGAAGCGATTCGTAGACGACACCCTGACCGGCCATCGAGGCGTCACCGTGAATGAGCACGGGGACGGTCGTAAACGAACCGATGGGGTACGGGTCTTGCTTTGCGCGCACGATTCCCTGAAGCACGCCGTTGACCGCTTCGAGGTGAGACGGGTTCGCCGCCAGGTAAACGGGAACCTGCTTGCCCGTGGGCGACGTGAACATGCCCTCGGTGCCGAGGTGGTACTTGACGTCACCAGAACCCTGAACCGACGACGGGTCGGTTGTGGTGCCCTCGAACTCGCGGAAGACCTGACCATAGGTCTTGCCGGCGATGTTGGTCAGAACATTGAGGCGACCGCGGTGGGCCATACCAATTGCCACACCGTCGAGCTCTGCGGTGGCGGAGTCGCGAAGAACACGGTCGAGCAGCGCGATGACGGATTCGCCACCCTCGAGGCTAAAGCGCTTCTGGCCGACGTACTTGGTCTGCAGGAAGGTCTCGAACGCCTCAGCTTCGTTGAGCTTTTCGAGAATGCGCATCTGCTCGTCGTGGCCCGGCTTCTGCCACGGGCGTTCGACCTGTTCCTGAATCCAGGCGCGCTGCTCCGGGTCTTGAATGTGCATGTATTCGAGACCGATGGTGCGGCAATACGTGTCGCGCAGAATGCCCAAGATCTTGCGCAGCGGAGCGGTGCTCGTGCCACCGAAACCGCCGGTGACGAATTCGCGGTCGAGGTCCCAGAACGAGAGTCCGTGCGTTTCGATTTCGAGGTCGGGGTGCGTGCGCTGCTGGTATTCGAGCGGGTCAACATCCGCCATCAAGTGACCACGAACCCGGTAAGAATTGATGAGTTCCTGAACGCGGGCGCCCTTGTCGATCGCCGAGCTCTTGTCGACGCTGACGTCGGTCGACCACTGAATCGGCTTGTACGGGATGCGCAGGTCAGCGAAAATCGTTTCGAAGAAGCCGCGCTCGCCGATGAGCAGCTCGTGCACCTTCTTCAGGAACTCGCCTGAACCGGCGCCCTGAATCACGCGGTGGTCGTAGGTGCTCGTCAGCGTGATGATTTTGCCGATGCCGAGCTTGACGAGCGTGTTCTCGCTCGAGCCTTGGAACTCGGCGGGGTATTCGAGCGCCCCGGCGCCGATGATGCAGCCTTGGCCCTTCATCAAGCGCGGAACCGAGTGAACCGTGCCAATGCCACCCGGGTTGGTCAGCGACATCGTGATGCCCTGGAAGTCTTCGGCAGCGAGCTTGCCGTTGCGGGCTCTGCCGACGAGGTCTTCATACGCAACGAGGAACTCGTCGAAGCTCATCGTGTCGGCGCGCTTGATACCGGGAACCATCAGTGCGCGGGTGCCATCTGGCTTCGGTAGGTCGATTGCGATGCCGAGCGTGACGTGCGCCGGTGACACCATCGACGGCTTGCCGTCGATCTCGTCGTAGTAGACGTTTTGGCTGGGGAATTCCTTGAGTGCTTGGATGAGCGCCCAGCCGATGAGGTGTGTGAACGAAACCTTGCCGCCGCGCGTGCGCGAGAGATGGTTGTTGATCACGATTCGGTTGTCGATCATCAACTTGGCCGGAAGAGCGCGCACGCTTGTTGCGGTGGGGACGGTGAGCGACGCATCCATGTTCGCGGCCAGGGTCTTCGACAAACCCTTGAGCGCGGTGACGGCGTCTTGTTCTTCCGTTTCTGCGGCAGAGAACGTGTTGCCGATAACGCGTGCGTCGGCAGGTATCGGAGTAGGCTGCGCCGGGCGCGAAGTAGTGCGGGCGACAGGCTGCGCGTTCGGGTCGGACGGTGTTGCCGGTGTTGCCGGTGTTGCTGGTGTTGCTGGTGTTGCTGGTGCGGAAGGTGCGGCGGGTGCAGCAGGTGCGGCGACTGCAGGAGCTGCGGGTGCCTTCTTGTTCGCCACGTGAACCGCATACTTCTCGAGAGTGGGCCACCACGACTCATCAACTGAAGACTTGTCTGCGATGAACTTTTCGTAAAGTTCTTCGACCAACCACTCATTCGCGCCGAATTCTTCGGCACCGGACTCGGACTGCGACTGCTCCGACACGTGAAATCTCTCTCGTAGAGGTCTGTTCTTTTCGCGGCACGTCTTCAGCTCGGACGCTGAACGCACCGCTTCAAAGCCTATGCCTTATTCCGATTCCTCTTGTGCGACACAGCGCCCGTAGTATGGAACGGATGAGTTCCGAATGGGTGATGTTCTGTATCGGCCTCGTGCTGGTACTTGGTACCGGCGTGTTCGTTGCCGCCGAGTTCGCCATGGTGAACCTCGACCGTTCAGATCTTGAGGCGCGTGCCTCGCGCGGTGAGCGCGGGCTCGGTCTGGTCATTCGTGGCCTGCGTCGCACATCCACTCATTTGTCGAGCGCCCAGTTGGGCATCACGCTGACGACTCTGCTCACTGGCTTCATTATGGAACCGGCAATTGTCACCATGCTCCTGCCGTTGATTGAGCCCTGGGGTTGGCCGATGACCACGTTGAGCTCGATCGCCACCATCATCGCCGTTACGTTTGCGACTCTGTTGTCGATGCTCATCGGCGAGCTCATTCCAAAGAACTTTGCGCTCGCTGTTCCATTGCGCACGGCACAGCTCGTCATGCCATTGCAAATGGGTTTCACAACCCTCTTCCGCCCAGTGGTATGGACGCTGAACTCGAGTGCAAACAAGATCTTGCGCGCAGTTGGAATCGAACCGAAAGAAGAGCTATCCGCTGCGCGCTCTGCGGACGAGCTCGCCAGCCTGGTTCGACGTTCAGCCCAAGCGGGCAAGCTCGAAGAGGACACCGCGACGCTGCTCAACCGCACACTTGCGTTTAACGAATTGACCGCGTCCGATGTGATGACACCTCGTCCGCGCATGGCGGCGCTGAACGCGAATGACCCCACACGCGCCGTTCTCGAATTGTCTCGTACGACGGGATTCTCGCGTTTTCCGGTCATTGACGAGACGCTCGACGACGTGGTCGGAATTGTCCACGTGAAGTACGCGCTCGCACTGCCGCGCGATAAGCGCGATGAGGTTCCTGTATCGGCACTCATGATGACCGAGCCGCTTCGCGTTCCCGAGACGATGCAACTCGACTCGCTCATGACTGAATTGCGGGGTCGCGGATACCAGCTCGCGATTGTTGTCGACGAGTACGGCGGCACCGCGGGGATAGCAACGCTCGAAGACCTCGTCGAAGAGCTCGTCGGCGAAGTCAGCGACGAGCACGACAAAACGCGCGCGGGCATTGTCACCGCGCGAGGCGTGGTCACATTCCCCGGTGTGCTGCGCCCCGACGAAGTGAAGCACCGCATCGGGCTCGAGATTCCCGATGAGGGCCCGTATGAAACTGCTGCCGGATACGTCATGAGCGAACTCGGCGAAGTACCCAAGGTGGGCGATGAGGTGTCGACCCCGGATGGAACACTCACCGTGGTTCGTATGGAAGGTCGGCGCATCGACAGAATCCGTTTCACGCCAACGCCGATCGCACCACTTGAGACCCCGGGCGGTGACAAGTAATGACTGACTACTCCGGACTGTTGTGGTTGTGGGTCTTGCTCGCCGCCAACGCGTTCTTTGTTGCCGCAGAATTCGCAGTTGTTGCCGCTCGTCGCTCACAGATCGAGCCGTTAGCCGACAAGGGTCGCCGAAGCGCCAAGACGGCACTCTGGGCGATGGAAAACGTGAGCTTGATTTTGGCAACGTGTCAGCTGGGCATCACCGTGTGCTCGCTGCTGATTCTCAACGTGTCCGAGCCGGCCATTCACTACCTCTTGGAGGACTGGCTCCAGGGCGTCGCCCTTTCAAAAGAGGCAATCTCGGCGATCAGTTTCGGAGTGGCCCTCGTGATCGTCACCTTCTTGCACGTTGTACTCGGTGAGATGGTGCCCAAGAATGCGTCGTTCTCCGTTCCGGATCGCGCCGTTCTTCTTCTTGCGGGCCCGATTGTTTTCGTCGCACGAGTCTGTCGCCCCATCATCTTCGTCCTGAATGAAATCGCCAACGCCGTCTTGCGTCTGTTTAGAGTGCAGCCGCGTGACGAAGCTGCGAGCGCCTTCACGCTTCAAGAGGTTGCCACGATTGTTGAGCAATCGACGGCGGAGGGCACACTCGAAGACTCGTCGGGAGCCCTCAACGCCGCCTTTGAGTTCACGACGAAGAAGGCACGCGACGTTGCCATCTCGCTCGACAAGCTGGTCACGCTGACCATCGATTCGACGGTGGCTGAGCTCGAACAAGTTGTTGCCAAACACGGCTTCTCGCGGTACGTCGTGCTCGACGAGGCGGGGGACATCGACGGTTACGTGCACCTCAAGGACATCTTGAGCAGCGAAGATGAGTCCGGCAGCATGCCCGCCGATGCGCGCATCCCGGCAAAGCGCATCCGTCAACTGCCCGCTATGCCCGAAGAGCTTGACCTTGAGGATGCCCTCGCGGAGCTTCAGCGCCTCGGACTGCACCTGGCGCAGGTGACAAACGGTAATGGCGTCACGACCGGCGTGCTGTTTCTCGAAGACATCATTGAAGAACTCGTCGGAACCGTGGACGACGCCACCCGTCGTCGCCTGTAACACTTGGTTGCGACGGGCTAGCCACGGGTGCGCCCGGTGCACTGGCTATGCCTTGCGAGGACGCGCCCATTCATACTGACCGGGCCAATACGAGATGTCAGCGCCAAGCTCGATTGCCGCGC
>JBIISS010000038.1:0-7947 GCA_044340895.1 Microbacteriaceae bacterium | reverse complement strand
GAAAAGTCCGCCTAGGCCGGATCAGTAATCGTCACAACGCCCGCAGCGTTGATTTCAACGAGCGTGCCGTCGTCGAGCTCGCAGATTGGCCGGCCTTCGAGGTAGGTCACGGTCCAGCGCCACGCGGACGCGTCCACGCCCAGCGTGGTGATCTCGTTCTCGACCTTGCCAATCGCCTCAACGACTGATTCGGCAAGACGCTCGGGCGGAGTCGCGCCAAAGGTCCAGCGTGTACCGAGTTGCATCAGTCGATTGTCGTCTCGAACACGACCCACTCGGTCTGCCTGCCGACATGCTCAGACATGGCTCGTGCCGTGCGATTGTCGGATGCGACAGCCCAGGACATGTTCTTCGCTCCACGCGACAGCCCATCAAGCTTCACCGCGTCCATCAGCCCTCGGGCGACGCCCTTGCGCCGTACCGTGGGGTCCACGTAGTAATCCTGAATCTGCATCTGAATGTCGGACTCCAAGGCGCGAGACACAGCGCAGAAGTGCATAAATCCGACGAGATGAACCTGCGTCATAGTTTCAACTAGGCCTTGAAGGTTATGGATGTCCGCGATGATCGTCTGCTCGGCCACAAAACCAAAAAGGTTCTGTCGCGGGTCGGTCAGCATGCCCCACGTTGTGAGTGCGCGTGCGTCATCCACGGGGCGTCCGTAGAACTGCGCATACTGCTGAAACAGCGGCTTCCACTCAAAGAAGTCGTTGTCATTCAGCCGCCGAACGATGATGCCCATGTTGGCTCGAGGCTAGTCTTCTTGCGGCGCGAGGTCGATACTCGCGACGCCGATTTCGTCACCCGAGGTGAACGACAGACTCGCAATGCGACCAACGGCCGCCAAGTCCCCTGCCGCCTGCTCGATGGCAATGAGCTGGTCGTGTGGCACCGCGATGACAGCGGTGAGCACATCGGTCTTCTGTGACGCCTTTGCATCTGTCTTTGCGCGGCGAATTCCAATAAGGGCAGCGGATGCGGCAACGAGCACGCCCGTGTCACCCTCGCTCGGGAACTCATCGACGCTGGGCCAGGATGCACGGTGAATCGAACCCTCGTTGAACCACGACCACGACTCGTCAGTTGCGAACGGCAGAACGGGTGCAAACATGCGAAGCAGGACGGTCAGGGCAAGACGAAGTGCCGCGGCGGCAGACTCCTGGTGAGGGTGCTCGCTATTGTACGCGCGCTCCTTGACGAGCTCGAGGTAGTCATCGGTGAACGTCCAGAAGAACGATTCGGCAACCTCGAGCGCACGAGCGTGGTCGTAATTGTCATAGCTGAGCGAGGCCTCGGCGACGACCGAACGAAGTTTTGCCAGCATCGACAGATCGACAGGGTGCGTGATTGCGTCGATCAGGTTTCCGGCGGGAACGTCGAACCCGAGAATGAACTTCGATGCGTTCAACACCTTGATCGCGAGACGGCGACCAATCTTGATCTGGGTTGGGTTCTGCGGGTCGAAAGCCGCGTCCGTGCCAAGTCGGCTGGATGCGGCCCAGTAGCGCACAGCATCCGAACCGTGCTGTTCCAGCATGTCGGCAGGCGTCACCACGTTGCCCTTTGACTTCGACATCTTCTTGCGGTCGGGGTCGACGATGAATCCCGACAGTGCAGCGTGACGCCATGGCTTTTCATTCGACTCGAGCGTCGCACGCAACATGGTCGAGAAGAGCCACGTGCGAATGATGTCTTGGCCCTGCGGGCGCAGGTCGAATGGCCACACGAGTGACCAGAGCTCAGCGTCGCGCTCCCACCCACCCGCGAGCTGCGGGGTCAGCGACGAGGTCGCCCACGTGTCCATCACGTCGACTTCACCCTGGAAACCGTTCGGTTTGCCTCGCTGTTCTTCTGAGAAGCCAACGGGAACATCGGTTGACGGGTCAACCGGCAGTTGCTCGCGTGTGGCCGAGATGGGCTGGTCAAAGACAGGGTTGCCGTCCGCGTCAAGCGGATACCAGATGGGAATCGGCACACCAAAAAAGCGCTGACGTGAAATGAGCCAATCGCCATTGAGACCGTTGACCCAGTTCTCGTAGCGAACGCGCATAAATTCGGGGTGCCACTCGAGCTCGTTGCCGAGTTCAATCAGGCGGTCGCGTAGCGTCTCGTTCTTCGCACTGTTGTTGATGTACCACTGGCGCGTAGAGACGATTTCGAGTGGCTTGTCGCCCTTTTCGAAGAACTTCACCGGGTGCATGATCGGCTTCGGGTCACCAACCATTCGCCCAGCCGCCTGCAGCAGTTCCACCACGGTCTTTTGTGCGGTGAACGGGGTCTTGCCCGCGAGCTCGGCGTAGGCGGCAACACCCGAGTCAGACGTGATCACGTCGGGGGCATCCGTCACGAATCGACCGTCGAAGCCAATAACTGCTCGCGTCGGCAGCGACAGCTCGCGCCACCAGATGACGTCGGTCAGGTCACCGAACGTGCAAATCATCGCGATACCCGTGCCCTTGTCCGGCTGGGCCAAGTGGTGCGCCAAAACCGGAACCTCGACACCGAAAAGGGGCGTGCGCACGGTCGTGCCAAACAGGGCCTTATAACGATCGTCATCCGGATGCGCGACCAGCGCCACACACGCAGGCAACAACTCCGGGCGCGACGTGAGAATCTCAACATCCCCGCTGCCGCCGGACTTCTCGAACAGCACCTGGTGGTATGCGCCGGCAACTTCTTTGTCTTCGAGCTCGGCCTGAGCAACGGCCGTGCGGAACGTGACGTCCCACAGGGTTGGCGCCTGTGCCTGGTATGCCTCGCCGCGCTCGATGTTGCGCAAGAAAGCGAGCTGACTCGTGGTGATCGATTGGTCAGAAATCGTGCGGTACGTCTGGGTCCAGTCAACCGAGAGGCCGAGAGTGCGCCAGACGTCTTCGAACTGCTTCTCGTCTTCAATCGTCAGCTTCTCGCACAGTTCGATGAAGTTTCGACGGCTAATCGGCAGCTGGTCGGCGGCCTTCGAGCTCTTGTTGTCGCCGCCTTCGAACGGGGGCGTGAAGTTCGGTTCGTAGGGGAGCGTCGGATCGCAGCGAACACCGTAGTAGTTCTGCACGCGACGCTCAGTCGGAAGTCCGTTGTCATCCCAGCCCATCGGGTAGAAGACCTCGAGCCCCTGCATGCGCTTGTATCGAGCGACACAGTCGGTGTGTGTGTAACTGAAGACGTGACCGATGTGCAGTGAACCCGATGCGGTGGGCGGCGGGGTGTCAATCGAGAAGATGGAGTCGCGGGTCTGACCCTCGCGCGAGAACCGGTATGTGCCGGCGTTCTCCCACTTCTCATTCCAGACGGTTTCTAACCCTTCGAGAGCGGGCTTCTCCGGAACATTGGCAGTCGTCGACATCGAGTCTCTTTCATCACGTGTGCAGTAAAACGATGTTACCGGGGCGCCGAGGCTAGTCCGGGCGGTGCGCTCCTCCAATGAGACAGAGGCAGAGACCTCGCCCGGTAACATAAAAGGCACAATGGCCTACCCCAAGAGTTCTGCGTTCGGCCGAGGCGCCGAGAGTGTCACCGCATCCCCATCGTTTCCTGCAATTGAGCAGGAAATCCTTGAGTTTTGGAAGCGTGATGACACGTTCCGCGCATCCATCAGTCAACGTGCCGAACAGGGTGCCGACGAGTGGGTCTTCTATGACGGGCCTCCCTTCGCCAACGGGCTTCCGCACTACGGGCACTTGCTGACCGGATACGCCAAAGACGTCTTCCCGCGATACCAGACCATGCGCGGCAAGCTGGTTGATCGCCGATTTGGGTGGGACACCCACGGTCTGCCCGCAGAGCTGGAGGCAATGCGCCAGCTGGGCATCACCAAGAAGGACGAAATCGAGGCCATGGGCATCGAGACGTTCAACGCGGCAGCTCGCAAGTCTGTGCTGGCGTACACGAAAGAGTGGGAAGAGTACGTCACGCGCCAGGCGCGCTGGGTTGACTTCGAGAATGACTATAAGACGCTCGACATCTCGTTCATGGAGAGCGTGATTTGGGCGTTCAAGCAGCTTTACGACAAAGGCCTCGCCTACGAGGGGTTCCGCGTGCTTCCGTACTGCTGGAACGACGAGACTCCGCTTTCGAACCACGAACTTCGCATGGACGACGACGTCTACAAGATGCGTCAAGACCAGTCGGTCACGGTCACGTTCCCACTCTCGGGTGAGAGGGCCGAGGCTCTCGGACTGACCGGCGTGAAAGCTCTCGCCTGGACGACCACGCCATGGACCCTCCCGACAAACGCAGCGCTCGCCGTGGGGCCCGAGATTCGTTACGCCGTCGTACCTGCGGGGCCGAACGGTGCGGCCGACGTCGCCGGGGGCTCTGGCCCGGCTGGTGACTACCTCATCGCCGCTGATCTGCTGGGCAACTACGCGAAAGACCTCGGGTACGAATCGGCTGAGGATGCGCGCGCCGCGGTGTCGCGCGAACTTCACGGTCGCGAGCTCGAGGGCCTCGCGTATGACCGCCTGTGGGATTTCTTCGCCGACGACGAGGAATACCAGGCTCACGCGTGGAAGATTCTCGTGGCCGACTACGTCACGACCGCGGATGGCACGGGAATCGTGCACCAGTCACCCGCGTACGGTGAAGAAGACCAGAAGGTGTGCGAGATCGCGGGCATTCCCGTTCGTCTCTCGGTCGACGACGGCGGAAATTTCTTGCCTCGCTTCGGCGAAGTCACCGGCCTGCAGGTATTCGAAGCGAACAAGCCGCTGACTCAGCAGGTCAAGGCGCACGGTCGACTTCTGCGAGTGGCCAGTTACGAGCACTCGTACCCGCACTGTTGGCGCTGCCGCCAGCCACTGATTTATCGCGCTGTGTCGAGCTGGTTCGTTCGCGTCACAGATTTTCGTGACCGCATGGAGACGCTTAACCAAGAAATCAACTGGGTACCCGAGAACGTCAAGGACGGGCAGTTCGGCAAGTGGGTTTCGAATGCGCGTGACTGGTCGATCAGTCGCAACCGTTATTGGGGTTCGCCGATTCCAGTGTGGAAGAGCGACAACGACGAGTTCCCGCGCATTGATGTCTACGGATCGCTCGACGAATTCGAGCGTGACTTTGGTGTTCGCCCGACGGATCTTCACCGCCCGTTCATTGATGAGCTGACGCGACCGAATCCCGACGACCCCTCAGGCAAGTCGACGATGCGACGCATCCCGGATGTGCTCGACGTCTGGTTCGATTCGGGTTCGATGCCGTTCGCGCAGGTGCACTATCCGTTTGAGAACCGCGAATGGTTTGACTCACACAGCCCCGCCGACTTCATCGTCGAATACATCGGGCAGACGCGTGGCTGGTTCTACACACTGCACATTCTCTCGACCGCGCTCTTCGACCGGCCGGCGTTCAACAACGTGGTCAGTCACGGAATCGTGCTCGGCAACGACGGCCAGAAGATGTCGAAGTCGTTGCGCAATTACCCCGATGTGTCTGAGGTGTTTGAACGCGATGGTTCCGACGCCATGCGCTGGTTCCTGATGAGCTCACCCGTTCTGCGCGGTGGCAACCTGGTTGTCACCGAAGAGGGCATTCGCGAAGGCGTTCGCCAGGTGCTGTTGCCGCTCTGGAACAGCTGGTACTTCTTCTCGCTCTATGTCAACGCCGACGGCTACGAGGCAACACGGCGCACAGATTCCACTAACGTGCTCGACCGTTATCTGCTGGCCAAGACACGCGACCTCATCGTCGACGTGCAAGCTCACCTCGATGCGCTCGACTCAACGCTGGCTGCCGAATCTCTGCGCAACTTCGCCGACGTTCTCACCAACTGGTACGTGCGTCGTTCACGCGATCGATTCTGGACCGGCGGCGAAACCGCTCGCGATGCGTTCGACACCATGTTCACCGTTCTTGAAACGTTCTGCCGTGTGGCCGCACCTCTCTTGCCGCTCATCACTGAGAACATCTGGCAGGGGCTCACCGGCGGTCGTTCCGTTCACCTCGAAGACTGGCCTGAGGCTAACGAGTTCCCTTCCGACCCAATGTTGGTAGCAACGATGGATGCGGTACGCGAGATCACGTCAGCCTCACTTGCCCTGCGCAAGAAAACCGGGTTGCGCGTGCGCCTGCCTCTTGCCGACCTCACGGTTGTCAGCGCTCACGCCGACGCGCTCAACGACTACAGCGACATTCTGCGCGACGAGCTCAACGTTAAGCAGGTCACCCTGGTATCTCTCACGGAATCATCGGCGGCTGACTTCGGTGTCACCTCGCGACTGTCGGTCAACGCCCGCACTGCCGGCCCGCGCCTCGGCAAAGACGTGCAGCGAATCATTCAGGCAGCTAAGGGCGGCGACTGGTCCGAGTCGAACGGGGTCGTTACGGCCGGGGGAGTCGAGCTCGTCGAGGGCGAGTACGAACTCACGCTCGAGACCGAATCGGATGGCGAATCGTCGCGTGCCCTGGGGCTTGTTGCCAGCGGAGGCTTCGTGTTGCTCGACACGTCGACCACGCCTGAACTCGAGGCAGAAGGTTTGGCGCGCGACCTGATTCGCGCGGTGCAAGACACGCGCAAGTCGGCTGGCTTCGACGTGAGTGACCGCATCCGCCTCGATCTCATCATCTGTGACGACGAGGATGCCCGCGCTCTCGCGCTGGCCGGCTCGGTCGACATCGCGGGTGAAACCCTGGCGAGCGACTTCACGGTGCACTCGAGTGCGACCACGAGCAACCTGGCGCAACTTGTCGGCGGGCTCGCGTCGGAGTGGGTGCCGGGTCTTACCGCTGCTGCTCCCGAGCACATCGGCGACATCGAGCCGAACCAGTACGCGAACGCCGGACGCATTTTTGTTGCGGTGTCGCGCGTGAATCGTGTGCTCGATGTCTAGCGAGAGCGACGACTACGCGCGCGCTGCCGAGCTCGTGCATCTCGAGATTCTCGAACGCAATGGCGAGTCAAACCCGCAACCACGCCTCGAACCAACCCGCCGGGTCGCCGATCTTCTCGGCGATGTACACCGCGCGTTTGATGTGATTCACATCACGGGCACGAACGGCAAGACGAGCATCTCGCGCATGATCGAAGCAATCTTGCGTGCCTATGGTTTGCGCACGGGGTTGTTCACGAGCCCACACATCGTTGCTTTCAACGAACGCATCTGCATCGGCGGCCAACCAATCAGCGACGACGCGCTCGTCGCTAACTGGCTCGACATCAAGCCGTACGTCGAAATGGTCGACAACGAGCTGATTGCGAAGGGCGAGCCTCGCCTGACCTATTTCGAAGTGCTCACCATTCTTGCCCTCGCGAGCTTCGCTGACGCCCCTGTCGATGTTGCGGTGATCGAAGTGGGCATGGGTGGCGAGTGGGACTCCACGAACATCGTCGAAGCCGACGTCGCAGTTTTCGGCCCCATCGCGATGGATCACCAAGACAAGCTCGGTTCCACGCTCGAAGCAATCGCGCGCACGAAGTCGGGAATCATCAAGCCCTCGACCATCGTCGTGTCGGCAGCCCAAGAGTCGATTGCCGAACAGGTTCTGCGCGAAGCGGCCGAACTAACCGAAAGCGCTATTCACTTCGTCGGAGACGAGATTCAGGTCAGCGACAGAACCATGGCCGTCGGCGGGCAGTTGCTGAGCATTCAAGCGCTGTCGGGTTCGTACGACGACGTGTTCCTCTCCCTGTTCGGCGATCACCAGGCTGACAACGCAGCGGTCGCGGTGGGAGCCGTTGAGGCTTTTCTCGGCGGGGGCACTCAACCGCTCAGCGAGGAGGTGCTCAGTGAGGCCCTTGCCACCGTGGAGTCACCGGGCAGGCTCCAGCGCATCGCGTCGCTGCCGCCGGTCATCCTCGATGCCGCACACAACCCGCACGGCGCGCGTGCACTCGCGACGGCGCTGGGCCAATACTTCGACTTCGATGACATCACGCTGGTGTTCGGTGCGTTCGCTGACAAAGACGCCACGGGGATGCTCGAACTGCTCGCACCGGCGGTCACGCGCGTCATT
>JBIISS010000037.1:0-7955 GCA_044340895.1 Microbacteriaceae bacterium | reverse complement strand
ATCGTCTCGGCGGATGTTGTTTCGAGGGCGACTCGAGAGTATGACAATGCCCACACGGGCGCGGGCACGGAGGTCACTGATGGATAAGGTTTTCGGCGCAGTGATTGTCATCGCGCTCATCTCGACGGCCCTAACGCTCATGGCGTTGTCGTGGCGACGACGACGACGACGTGACCTTGCGCTTGTCATGATGTTTCCCGATAAGGCCCGAGGGGCTCGGGTTCTGTCGGTTGAGTGCCTTTACGTTTCGACAACTCCGCGAGAGCAACCACTCGAGAGGCTGGCGATCCCTGGTTTGGCGTTTCGCGCGAAGGCAACCGTGAGCATCGAAACTACCGGGGTTCTTATTGAACCAGCGGGTGAACACGCGACACTCATTGAGCACGCTCGACTTCGCGGTGTGCGCTCGGCGAATGCCACGATTGACCGCTCTGTCGGAGTCGGCTCGCTCACTGCCATTGATTGGCAGACAGACAGCGGAGACGAGATCACAAGCTTCTTCCGGATTCCTCGCCGAATTGATCGCACCCTTTTCGAAGATGCAGTCCGCGAACTGCTCGAACCCAGCCCCACTTCCCGATCTACAAACACGAAAGAGTCTGCACAGTGACGATGACGACGGAATCCGCAGTACTGGTACTCGAGGACGGCACACGTTTTCGCGGCCGCGCTTTCGGCGCTCATGGTCGCACCATTGGCGAGATTGTTTTTGCCACCGGAATGAGTGGGTATCAGGAAACCCTGACGGACCCGTCGTATGCCGGACAGATTGTTCTGATGACGGCGCCCCACATCGGCAACACCGGCATGAACGATGACGACATGGAATCACGCCGAATCTGGGTGAGTGGCTTCATCGTTCGTGAGCCCTCGCGCGTTGTCTCCAATTTTCGTTCACAGCGTTCACTTGACTCAGATTTGGTGAGCAACGGAATCGTCGGTCTCGCCGGAATCGACACCCGCGCTGTAACCCGTCACATTCGCGACAAGGGCGCGATGCGTGCCGGCATTTTCTCCGGGAGTGACGCAGATCTCGTCGCTGACGAGCAACTGGCAGCCGTTCGAGAGGCTCCGAGTATGTCCGGGCAGAACCTGTCTGATCAGGTTTCCACACCGGATGCGTATCTGGTTCCCGCGGTCGGCGATCGGCTCGGAAGTGTTGCCATCCTGGACCTCGGTGTAAAGACGTCGACGGTCAACTACATTGCCGAGCGGGGATTTGACGCACACGTGCTCCCTCAAACCGTAACCATTGAGCAAATTCTCGCCCTTCAACCGGATGCCTTGTTCTACAGCAATGGCCCGGGGGACCCCAGCGCGTCGGACCGCCACGTTGAGTTGCTGCGGGCTGCTCTGCGCGAGGGCATCCCGTTCTTTGGCATCTGCTTCGGAAACCAGCTACTCGGTCGGGCGCTCGGCTTCGCGACCTACAAGTTGCCGTTCGGCCACCGCGGCATCAATCAGCCAGTTCTCGACAAGGCCACGGGCCGGGTAGAGATTACGAGCCAGAATCATGGCTTTGCAGTGGATGCTCCCATCGAGGGTGTCATCGAATCGCCTGCTGGTTTTGGTCGCGTCGAGGTAAGTCACTTCAGCCTCAATGACAACGTCGTCGAGGGACTTCGCTGCCTCGACATGGACGCCTTCTCGGTGCAGTACCACCCCGAAGCAGCGGCCGGACCACACGATTCCAACTACTTGTTCGATCGATTCCGCGACATGGTTGTGGCTTCGCGTACCCAGAAAGGTCGCAGCTAATGCCTCGACGTGCAGACATTAATTCAGTATTGGTGATTGGCTCTGGCCCGATCGTGATTGGTCAAGCGTGTGAGTTCGACTACTCGGGCACTCAAGCCTGTCGGGTCCTTCGAGAAGAAGGAATTCGGGTCATCTTGGTCAATTCGAATCCGGCAACCATCATGACGGACCCTGACTTTGCCGACGCCACGTATATTGAACCCATCACTCCAGAGATCATCGAGTCGATCATCATCAAAGAGAAGCCGGATGCGATTCTCCCGACGCTCGGTGGGCAGACAGCGCTTAATGCGGCCATCGCCCTGCACGAAGCTGGCATTCTCGAGAAGTACAACGTCGAACTCATTGGCGCCAAGGTGGATGCAATTCGCAAGGGCGAGGACCGTCAGTTGTTCAAGAATCTGGTGCTTGAAGCTGGCGCAGACGTAGCCCGGTCGCACATTGCGCACACCGTCGAAGAGGCCATCGAGTTCGCAGAAGACCTCGGGTATCCACTCGTCGTGCGCCCCTCATTCACGATGGGTGGCCTTGGCTCGGGGTTTGCATATACGCGCGACGATCTCGTTCGAATCGTGAGTGATGGTCTTCAGTCGAGCCCGACCACCGAAGTGCTTCTTGAAGAGAGCATCATGGGTTGGAAGGAGTACGAACTCGAGCTCATGCGCGACACCGCAGACAACACGGTCGTCGTGTGTTCGATTGAGAACGTTGACCCGGTTGGCGTGCACACGGGCGACAGCATTACCGTTGCCCCGGCTCTGACGCTGACTGACCGTGAGTATCAAAACCTGCGCGATATTGGCATCGAGATCATTCGCTTGGTTGGCGTTGACACGGGGGGCTGCAATATTCAGTTCGCTATTGATCCGGCCAACGGACGAGTCATCGTGATTGAGATGAATCCGCGTGTTTCGCGATCTTCGGCTCTTGCGTCGAAGGCCACTGGCTTTCCCATCGCCAAGATTGCTGCGAAGTTGGCAATCGGGTATCGGCTTGACGAGATTCCTAACGACATTACGAAGGTAACGCCAGCGAGCTTCGAACCCACCCTCGACTACATCGTTGTGAAGGTGCCGCGTTTTGCGTTCGAAAAGTTTCCCGCGGCTGACGCAACTTTGACTACGACCATGAAGTCCGTTGGAGAAGCCATGGCAATCGGGCGCAACTACGCACAGGCTCTACAGAAAGCCTTGCGGTCGCTCGAGAAACGAGGGAGCTCATTCCACTGGGGCGCCGAGGAGCGCACGGTGAGTGAATTGCTGCACGATTCAAAGACTCCCACGGACGGACGCATCGTGACCGTGCAACAGGCGCTTCGGTTTGGCGCAAGTGTCGAAGACGTCTTTGAGGCCACGGCGATTGACCCCTGGTTCATTGATCAAATTGTTCTGATCAACGAGATTGCCGACACGGTGATTCAAGCTTCGGAGCTCGACGATGCGACCCTCCTCCTCGCAAAGGATTACGGATTCTCCGACGTTCAGATTGCGCAGCTGCGTGGGATGTCCGAACCGGAGGTTCGCGCCCACCGTCACGCACGCAACATCCGCCCTGTTTTCAAGACGGTCGACACGTGTGCGGGCGAATTCCCGGCGCTCACGCCGTATCACTACTCGAGCTACGACCAAGAGACCGAGGTCGTTCCGAGCAATCGTCGCAAGGTTGTGATTATCGGCTCGGGACCGAACCGAATCGGTCAGGGCGTTGAGTTCGACTACTCGTGCGTGCATGCCGCCTTTGAGCTCTCCGACGCGGGGTTCGAAACCATCATGATCAACTGCAATCCAGAGACAGTCTCGACCGATTACGACACGAGTGACCGACTCTATTTTGAACCTTTGACGCTGGAGGACGTTCTCGAGGTTATTCACGCCGAGTCGTCGAGCGGAGAGCTGGTCGGCGTGGTGGTGCAACTCGGCGGACAGACCGCTCTCGGTTTGGCAAAAGGTCTCGAGGCCGCGGGGATTCCCATTTTGGGAACCTCCCCAGACGACATTGACCTTGCCGAAGAGCGCGGTGCTTTCTCGAAGATTCTGGTCCAGGCGAACCTTCTGGCACCGCGTAATGGCACCGCGACGGACGTTGATGGAGCTGTCGAGGTAGCCGAGGACATCGGATACCCCGTTCTTGTTCGCCCGAGCTACGTTCTCGGTGGACGAGGGATGGAGATCGTTTTTGACTCACCGGGTATTCGTGACTACTTCAACCGCATCGGCGGTCAGGCAATTGTTGGGCTCGAGGCTCCGCTGCTCGTCGATCGATTCCTAGACGACGCAATCGAGATTGACGTCGATGCGCTTTACGACGGAAAGAGGTTGTACGTCGGTGGAGTCATGGAGCACATCGAAGAAGCGGGCATTCACTCGGGTGACTCGGCGTGTACTCTGCCTCCCGTCACGTTGGGCAGGGACGAAATTGATCGAGTCGTAGAAGCCACACTCGCCATCGCGCAGGGTATCGGCGTGCGGGGTCTCTTGAACGTTCAGTTTGCCATCGCGGCTGGGGTTCTCTACGTGCTCGAGGCGAACCCGCGTGCCAGCCGAACTGTTCCTTTCGTGTCGAAGGCGCTGGGGATTCCCTTGGCAAAGGCTGCGTCTCGACTCATGGTCGGAGCAGAGATTGATGATCTTGTGGCCGAGGGGCTTTTGCCCGCTCGAGACGGCTCTCACGTCGCTCCCGGTGCACCGATTTCTGTCAAGGAAGCTGTCTTGCCGTTCAAGCGCTTCCGCACCAAAGACGGTCAGGTGGTTGATTCCATCCTGGGGCCTGAGATGCGATCGACTGGCGAAGTGATGGGAATCGACAAGGATTTCCCGCGCGCCTTCGCAAAGGCACAACTTGCTGCCTACGGTGGTCTGCCCAACAGTGGATCGGTTTTCGTCTCGGTCGCTGATGGTGACAAGCGAGGAATCATCCTGCCGATCCTGCGTCTTCAGCAGCTGGGATTCTCGATTGTGGCGACCTCGGGTACCGCGGAGGTGCTCGCGCGCAACGGAATTGAAGCGCGTGTGGTGAACAAGGTCAGTGAGCAGCGTGGCAACACGATTGTTGATCTGATCAATGCAGGTGAAGTAGACATTGTGATCAATACGCCAGGCGGACGATCTGCTCGAGCGGACGGTTACGAGATTCGCGCGGCCGCAGTGGCGGCTGACAAACCTCTCTTCACGTCGATGGCTCAAGTCGGCGCCGCCGTTGCGAGTCTCGATGTGACTCGAGACGGCTTTGATGTGACGAGTTTGCAGGATTATCAACTAGCGCGCGAGGCGGGTCGAAAGTGAGCACGCACTCGAGTCCGGAGGATTTCGGAAATCAACTCGACGCGGTCTTTGATCGGTTCGGACACTTGTGCGTCGGCATAGACCCGCACCCATATCTTTTTGATCGATGGGGTTATGAAGACTCATCGCGGACGCTTTCCGAGTTTTCACTCCGAGTTCTCGACGCCTGCGTAGGCAAGGTTGGATTGATCAAGCCTCAAGTTGCGTTTTACGAGAGGTGGGGTTCGGCCGGGTACGCGGCTCTCGAACGGTTGATCCACCGTGCGCGCGAGGCCAACATCCTGGTGATCGCTGACGCAAAGCGAGGCGACATTGGCAGCACGATGCAGGCTTACGCGCAAACGTGGCTGAGCTCCGGTTCGCCTCTCGAATCTGACGCCATGACAGCGTCTCCGTACCTGGGGCTCGGCTCGCTTGAAGACACGTTGCGCATTGCGGAAGCTCAATCCAAGGGTGTTTTCGTGCTGGCGGCGACATCGAATCCTGAAGCTCGCGAAGTTCAATCGGCGATTATCGAGCATGGAGACAACACAGGCTCAACGCTGGCTCGCTCAGTCATGCGTGGGGTCGTCACGTTCAATCAAGCGTCGAGCAAAATCGTCGGGGGCGTTGTCATTGGGGCCACGGTCGACCTCAGAGACTTTGCTGTCGATGCCGACGAGTTTGCCGGCATGCCCATTCTTGCTCCCGGTTTCGGATTTCAAGGAGCAGATCCCAAAGACGCGCGCCGCCTTTTCGGTCCTCTGGCGCAACGCCTGATTGTCACTGAAACCCGGAGCATTCTCGAAGCTGGTCCAGACGGCATCAACGAGACCATCATTCGTCGAGCCGGACTCGTCGCTGAGGCGCTGCGCTAAATGAACGACCGCTTCATGCCTGACGTGGATCGCGTTGCGGCCTCGCGTGCAGCCGTCATTGCACGACGCGCTCGCGCGCAGGTGAAGTCTCAGTTGGCTGAAGGCGTCCGAACAGCGGTCGACGTATTCACCGTTGCAACAATTGACCCCGAGAGTGTGGAAGCGCGTTTGAGAGTGACCGAGTTTCTCGGGAGCATCCCGGGAATTGGTGCAATCAAGACTCCCCGCATCATGGAATCTCTCGCAATCTCACCTCGCAAGCGCATCGGCGCATTGGGGAGCACTCAAGCGCGGTCGCTTGCACACTTCCTGCGCGAGCGAGCAAAGAGCAGGGGTGAGCATCACACGCCACGCGTTGTCGTGCTCGCAGGACCGACAGCTGTCGGCAAGGGAACCGTCGTTGCCCGAATCCTCAGCAAGTTTCCTGATGTGCATATGTCGATCAGTGCAACAACTCGCGAGCCAAGACCAGGCGAAGTCCACGGCGTCAACTACTTCTTTGTCTCGTCGAGCGAGTTCGATCGTCTCATTGCTCAAGATGAGCTCTTGGAATGGGCCGTCGTTCACGGTACGCACCGATATGGAACACCGCGGGGTCCGATCGAAAACGCCCTCGCCGCGGGCAACAGCGTCTTATTGGAAATCGACATTCAAGGAGCGCGGCAGGTTAAGGATCACATGCCCGCAGCAAGGACCGTTTTTCTTTCGCCTCCGTCGTGGGACGAATTGGCTCGTCGTCTCGAGGGGCGCGGAACGGAAGAACTAGACGAGCGTCTTCGGCGACTAGAAACGGCTCGCGAAGAACTGGCCGCACGACACGAATTCGACGTGCGGGTTGTGAATGACGACGTCAATAGAGCTGCTCAACAAGTCGTAGACTTGATGGGACTTACTGAGGAGTAACAGCAATGGCAAAAAAGAACGAAGGAATAATCAACCCGCCCATCGATGACTTGCTCTCGAAGGTGGATTCGAAGTACGCGCTCGTGATTTTCGCCGCGAAACGTGCACGACAGATCAACGACTACTACTCTGATCTGCACGAGGGTGCCCTGTACGACAACGTTGGCCCACTCGTCGACTCGAACATCGATGACAAGCCACTCTCGATTGCCCTGCGTGAGATTAACGAGGACAAGCTCGTCGTCACGCCATTGACTTCGTAGTCCACCCGAGTGACGTGGTGACTCGTCAGCTTCGCATTGTTGTCGGCATAACCGGCGGCATTGCTGCGTATAAGGCATTGTCAGTTGTGCGCGCCTTCGTGCGTGACGGCCACGACGTCAACGTGGTCGCGACAGACGCAGCTCTTGAGTTTGTGGGTCGAGCGTCACTTGAGGCCCTGAGCAGGAACCCGATCTCGACAGGTCTCTACGACGACGTAGCCAACGTGCGTCATGTCCAGCTCGGGCAGACAGCCGACGTTGTGGTCGTCGCACCCGCAACTGCGAACACCTTGGCGAACATGGCGGGGGGACACGCTCACGATTTGCTTGGCAACATTCTGCTGGCGACACGCGGGCGTGTTGTCGTTGCGCCGGCCATGCACACGGAGATGTGGAACCATCCCGCAACGCAGGCGAATGTTGCGACTCTGAGGGCTCGGGGTGTTTCCATCGTCGGACCCGAAGCGGGCAATCTGACAGGTGAAGACAGCGGAGTTGGACGCATGGTTGAGCCGGACAGTCTGGTCGCAGCCTGTTACGCGGCGGCACACTCGCCGCAACGATTCGACCTTGTCGGAAAGCGCATCCTCATCTCAGGTGGTGGCACGCGCGAACAAATTGATCCCGTTCGCTTTCTTGGTAATCGATCGTCCGGACGCCAGGCAGTTGCGCTAGCTGAGGCGGCACTTGCCCGTGGCGCCACAGTGAGTTTCGTGCATGCGTTTATGGATGTAGCAGTGCCCGCTGGTGTAGAAGCACACCGCGCGCCAACCGCAGCCGACATGCTTGAGACCATGGTTCAGCTCTCTCCGCAGCACGACATCGTCGTCATGGCCGCCGCAGTTGCCGACTACCGCCCAGTGGCTATCAGCAATGAGAAGATCAAGAAGTCG
>JBIISS010000045.1:0-7297 GCA_044340895.1 Microbacteriaceae bacterium | reverse complement strand
AAGATACTTGCGCCCCGTGCTTTAGACTTATTCGGTTGCGCCATTCGGGGCGCGTATCCACTTTCAAGGAGTTTTCGTGGTCGAGAAAATCAAGGTTGAGGGCACTGTCGTCGAACTCGATGGCGATGAAATGACCCGCATCATTTGGCAGTCCATCAAGGACACCCTCATCAACCCGTACCTCGACGTGAACCTCGAGTACTACGACCTCGGCATGGAGTCGCGTGACGCGACCGAAGACCAGATCACGATTGACGCAGCTAACGCCATCAAGAAGCACGGCGTCGGAATCAAGTGCGCAACCATCACGCCCGACGAGGCGCGCGTCGAAGAATTCGGTCTGAAGAAGATGTGGAAGTCGCCGAACGGCACTATTCGTAACATCCTCGACGGTGTGATCTTCCGCGAGCCCATCATCATTTCGAACATCCCCCGCCTAGTTCCTGGCTGGAACAAGCCCATCATCGTTGGTCGTCACGCATTTGGTGACCAGTACCGTGCCACTGACTTCACGTTTGACCGCCCCGGCACCTTGACCATGAAGTTCGAGCCGACCGACGGCAGCGCTCCGATGGAGTTCGAGGTTTTTCAAGCTCCCGGTGCCGGTGTCGCGATGGGTATGTACAACCTCGACGACAGCATTCACGCGTTTGCTCGCGCGACGTTCAACTACGGGCTCGCCCGCAAATACCCCGTCTACCTGTCGACCAAGAACACGATTCTCAAGGCCTATGACGGTCGCTTCAAGGACATCTTCCAAGAAGTGTTCGACGCCGAGTTTGCCGCCGACTACGCAGCCGAGGGAATCACGTACGAGCACCGCCTCATCGACGACATGGTTGCCGCTTCGCTCAAGTGGGAAGGCGGCTACATCTGGGCCTGCAAGAACTACGACGGTGACGTGCAGTCAGACACCGTCGCGCAGGGCTTCGGTTCGCTCGGTCTGATGACCTCGGTTCTGACCACGCCCGACGGAAAAATCGTTGAGGCCGAGGCCGCTCACGGCACGGTGACTCGTCACTACCGTCAGTGGCAACAGGGCAAGCCCACGTCGACCAACCCGATTGCGTCGATTTTTGCGTGGACGCGCGGCCTCGCGCACCGCGGAAAGTTGGACGGTAACGACAAGCTCATTGAGTTCACGCACATTCTTGAAGACGTCGTCATCAAGACCGTTGAGTCGGGTGCCATGACCAAAGACCTCGCGGCACTCGTCGGCCCGGACCAAAAGTGGCAGACGACCGAAGAGTTCCTCGCGACGCTCACGACGAACCTCGAAGCTCGTCTCAGCTAAAGCTCGTCTCGGCTGAGCGACACCTCGTCACGAGAAGGTAGCCACCCGCGGGTAGCTACCGGAAAATGATGGTGCGCACGCCGTCAAGCAGAACGCGGTCTTCGCTGAACCACTTCACGGCTTGCGTCAGCGTGCGGCTCTCTTCGTCTTGACCAATCGCTTGCAGTTGTTCGGGCGTTCGTGTGTGGTCGACCCGCACGACGTTCTGCTCGATGATTGGCCCCTCGTCGAGGTCCGTCGTGACGAAGTGCGCTGTCGCGCCGATGAGCTTCACGCCGCGCTCGTGCGCTTGTTTGTAGGGGTTGGCCCCCTTGAACCCAGGCAAGAACGAGTGATGAATGTTGATGATTCGACCCGCGAGCGTGGCACAGAATTCGGGAGAAAGAATCTGCATGTACCGGGCGAGTACGACGAGTTCGATGTCGTGCTCTTCGACAGCAGCCAGAACGCGGGCTTCGAAGGCAACTTTGGATTGCGCATCCGTCACGGGCATTGATTCGAACGGCACGCCATAAAACTTCGCCAAACCAGCCAGGTTGCTGTGGTTGCTCAACACGAGCGGGATGTCGATCGACAATTGCCCCGCGCGTTGGCGAAACAGCAGGTCGTTGACGCAGTGCGCGGCCGTGGTGGCGAGCACCAGAGTGCGGAGCGGCCGGCCGACAACATCAATGCGATGCTCCATGTCGTACTTTGCGACCACCGGCGCCAGTGCCGTCTCGAATTCGTCGCGCCCGGTTGGAGTTTCGACCTGCAGTCGCATGAAAAAACGGCCCGTGTCATCGCTCGAGAACTGCTGGCTCTCGGTGATGTTGCCACCCGCAGTAACGACTGCGCCACTGACGGCGTGCACGATGCCGGGTCGGTCGTCACACACGAATGTCAGAACCCAGTGCGAAGCGGAAGTCATGAGTTCAAGCCTAGAGGCGCGGCGCACATCCGCTCTGCCGGTGGGGCATGCTCTGGCCGTGCTGGTGGTTGGTAGGATTTGGCTATCGAATCCGGCGTGTGAAAGGAATCTCACCGTGTCACTGAACCCCACTTTCAACGCGCCACTGGAAGAAGTCGATCCCGAGATTGCTGCGGTGCTTGGCCAGGAGCTCGGCCGTCAGCGCGACTACCTCGAGATGATTGCGAGCGAGAACTTCGTGCCGCGCGCGATTCTCGAAGCGCAAGGCTCGGTTCTGACCAACAAGTACGCCGAGGGCTATCCCGGCAAGCGGTATTACGGCGGATGCGAATTCGTCGACATCGCCGAAGAGCTCGCCATTTCTCGTGCCAAGAGCCTGTTCGGTGCGGCCTACGCCAACGTGCAACCGCACGCCGGCGCCACTGCGAACGCGGCCGTGCTGCACGCCATCGCCCAGCCCGGCGACATGATCCTCGGCCTCGAACTTGCCCACGGCGGACACCTCACGCACGGCATGCGACTGAACTTCTCGGGCAAGGTCTACACCTCAAGTTCCTACGGAGTCGACCCGAAGACCTTCTTGATTGACATGGACATGGTTCGTGACGCGGCAAAGCAGAACAAGCCGAAGGTGCTCATTGCCGGCTGGTCTGCCTACTCGCGTCAGCTCGACTTCGCCGCGTTCCGCGAAATTGCCGACGAGGTTGGAGCCAAGCTGTGGGTAGACATGGCGCACTTCTCCGGACTCGTGGCGGCGGGCGTTCACCCGAGCCCCGTTCCCTACGCAGACGTCGTTTCGTCGACCGTTCACAAGACGCTGGCCGGTCCGCGTTCCGGTGTGATTTTGAGCCGAGACGAAGAACTAGGTAAGAAGCTCAACTCGGCTGTGTTCCCCGGACAACAGGGCGGCCCGCTCATGCACGTGGTGGCAGCCAAGGCCGTTGCCTTCAAGATTGCCGCGACACAAGAATTCGTCGAGCGTCAGAAGCGCACTATTCGCGGCGCACAGATCTTGGCGAATCGTCTCATCGCCGATGACACACGCGCAGCTGGCGTCGACGTGCTCACCGGTGGAACCGATGTTCACCTGATCCTGGCTGACTTGCGCAACTCGGAGCTCGACGGACAACAGGCCGAGAACGTGTTGCACGATGTCAGCATCACTGTGAACCGTAACGCGGTTCCATTCGACCCCCGCCCCCCGATGGTCACCTCGGGTTTGCGCATCGGCACACCCGCTCTCGCATCGCGTGGTTTCGGCGACGAAGAATTCACCGAGGTCGCCGACGTCATCGCACACGCACTGATGCCGAACCCGGATGTCGCCGCTCTCGCCGCTCGCGTGAAGAAGCTCACGACGGCGTTCCCGCTGTACCCCGGTCTCGAGACCTGGTAAACCTGCCGGTGACCGCCAAGACTCTCGACGGCGTCGCCGCCGCGACGGCGGTAAAGGCGGAACTGAGCGACCGCATCCAGTCGCTTCGCACGTCGGGAAAAACCCCTGGTTTGGGCACACTTTTGGTGGGCGACGACCCGGGTTCGCACTCGTATGTGGGCGGCAAGCACCGCGATTGTGCTGAGGTGGGCATCGAGTCGATTCGCGTCGATCTGCCCGAGTCGGCGACCGCTGCAGACGTGCGCGCCGCCATTCGCGACTTGAATTCTGCCGCTGAGGTGACGGGGTACATCGTTCAGTTGCCGCTGCCAAGTGGCATCGACGACCGGGAGATGCTCGAGCTCATTGACCCGGCGAAGGATGCCGACGGCCTGCACCCGACTAACCTCGGCCGCCTTGTTGCCGGAGTGGACGGAAACATCACGTCGCCACTCCCTTGTACTCCCGCCGGAATCGTTGAGTTGTTGATTCGCAACGGTGTGGTCATCCCGGGCGCTCACGTGGCCGTGCTCGGTCGAGGGCTCACCGTTGGCCGACCGCTCGGTCTGCTGCTCACCACTAAGGGTCTCGATGCAACCGTGTCGCTGCTGCACTCGCGCACGACAAACGTGGCCGAAGAGATTTCTCGTGCCGATATCGTTGTCGCCGCCGTGGGAGTTCCCCATTTCGTGCGCCTCGAATGGATCAAGCCCGGCGCGGCCGTTCTCGATGTGGGAATCACGCGTATCGACCACCCGACGACGGGCAGTGCGAAACTGACGGGGGATGTGCACCCGGGAGTTGCCGAGGTTGCCGGGTGGCTCTCACCCAACCCGGGCGGGGTCGGGCCAATGACGCGGGCGATGTTGCTCGCAAACGTCGTTCGGCTTGCTGAGCAAGCAACCTGAAGAAACTCGCTAGCTACACGTATTGGGCGATGCGTTCGCGGTAGTTGACCGCGTTTTCGATGATGCCCGCGCGTTCAGCCTCGGTCGTCTCTCGGCGAATCTTGGCCGGCACCCCCGCTACGAGCGAGTTGGGCGGCACGATGGTGCCTTCCAAAACCAGTGCACCGGCTGCGACGAGTGAACCTGTTCCGATGACGCATCCGTTCATGACCGTTGCGTGCATGCCAATCAGCACGTCATCTTCGATTGTGCATCCATGCAAAACGGCGTTGTGACCGACGGAGACATTGCGGCCCACAGTGAGCGCAAAGCCCTCGTCAACGTGACCGCTGCAATTGTCTTGAATGTTCGAACCCTCGCCGATGATAATCGGCTCGTGGTCGCTGCGCAGAACCGCGTTGAACCAAACCCCGGCACCGGCCGCGATGTGCACGTCACCGGCGAGCACAGCACCCGCAGCCACAAAACCGTCAGGGTGAACCGTCGGTTCGCCGTGTGTGCGAACGGGAATCAGGTGGGCGCGAGCGTCAACGGTCATGGGTCAAGGCTAGCTCTCGCCTACGCTGGAACGCATGCAGCAAGCGGGGTATCAAGTGCGGTTCGGCTTCGGAGTCGAGGGGCTTCGTGCCTGCGCATCCGATGCAGACATCATCGTCTGGGTGGATGCCCTGCCAACGCCAGCGATGACCGACGACCGATTCGCTGATTTGGTCAGCGCCGCCCCGGTCGCGGCGACACTCATCTCGGCTGATCTGCCGACGAGTCGCGTGGCCGCTCAGTGGGTGCTGGACTACCAGACGAATGTCAACCGACGACTCGCCATCGCTGTCGTCGCGGCAAGCCAAGCATTTGCGGTCGATGATCTTCTGGCGGCCGGGTCGGTCATCGACGCGCTGTCTGAACTCGGTCTCGATGCGACGTCTCCCGAGGCGGCCGCTGCCGAAGCCGCCTACCGGGGGCTAAAGAATGCGGTCGCTCATGTGATGTCTGCGAGCGTCGCGGGCCGTGCACAAGAAGTGCCGGCAGAGGTCACCCGGATCAAGCACGACGCGACCGTGGCAGACGTTGTCGTCATTCGCGACGTGCGTTCGTAGTTCAACGAGTGCCATACGCTGGAATCATGTCCAGCACTGCCGACTCGTTCAAAGCCGCATTTAGGCACCATCCTTCAGGCGTCGCCGTCATCACACTGGACTCGACAATCGGACCTGTTGCACTGACCGCGAGTTCAGTGTTCTCGGTCAGCGCGGAACCACCGATGTTGGTGTTCTCGGTCGCGAAGATGGCTTCTGCCTCTCAACCGCTGCACGAATCGTCGGACATCGTCGTGCACTTGATTTCGGCCGACCAGATTGACCTCGCCAAACTGTGCGCGCAACGTGGTGCTGATCGATTTGCCGGAGAAGTGTGGACCTGGTCACGTTACGAAACCGGGGAGCCGTTCTTTGATGCACCTGCCGTGCGACTGAGGTGCCGTGTAACAGAGCGCGTGGAGGCTGGCGCATCCACACTCATTGTGGGCGAGGTGCTCGACATCTATATCTCTGACGACGCGGATGCTCAGGCGCCCTTGGTCTACCACGACCGCGAGTGGCACCGCCTCGACGACGGATCGGTTCTCTAGCTTTCGCCGTCGGGCGTGAAATCGAGCGCGAGCGAGTTCATGCAGTAGCGGTCACCCGTGGGGGTGCCGAATCCATCGGGAAAGACGTGTCCGAGGTGCCCGCCGCATCGGGCGCAACGCACTTCTGTGCGCACCATGCCGAGCGTCTTGTCTTCGATGAGCTCAACCGCGTCAGGACGAATCGATTCGTAGAAGCTGGGCCAGCCGCATCCCGAATCGAACTTGGTGCCCGCCTTGAATAGCTCATTGCCACAGCCTTTGCAGGTGTAGAGGCCCTCGCGATGTTCGTCGAGCAGTTCGCCGGTCCAGGCGCGCTCGGTCGCGGACTTGCGCAAAACGGCGAACGACTCGGGGTCGAGTTTCTGTTTCCACTCGTCTTCGCTTTTGCTGACTTCATAACCCATAAATGGATGCTAACCGACTGCTGCCACCGAACGCGTGGAAGTGGTCGTTATCGAACAGATCCGCGATGACCGAGCTGGCTCCGCTGACGGCCTCCCCGCTCACAGTCGTTCTTCAGCTTTACGAAACGACGGCATTGATACTCTTTTCCTGATGTTTTGAAGAAAGGCTGACGTGGTGAAAAAACCATTTGTGTTGCTCACAACAAGCGCCACGTTGGTGATGGCGCTGGTAGCTTCCCCCGCGCAGGCGACGACAGGGGCATCTGCGCCATCCGCGCCATCGGCTAACTCTTTGCCAACATCGGCCTCCGCGCCGTGCACCATCACGGGAACCGCCCGGGCGGAAACGCTCGTGGGCACATCGGGCAACGATGTCATTTGCGGACTCGGTGGTAACGACACGATCCGCGGCGGTAACGGCAACGACACGATCCGCGGCGGCGACGGCAACGACAACATCAGTGGGGGAAACGGCAACGATTCGATCGCGGGCGATGCCGGCAACGACACCATTGATGCCGGCGCTGGCAACGATTCGATAAATGGGGTTGCCGGCAACGACACACTAGTGGGAGGACCCGGGGACGATACCGTGCTCGGCGGCGATGGTCGCGACAGCGTTTCTTCGGGAACGGGGGATGACGCCATCAACGGCGGAAGCGGGGCCGATTCGATCAATTCGGGCGCAGGCGATGACACGTGCGCCAACGACGCTGCCGATCGCCGCTCGGACCCCTGCACCACGGATGTCGGAGCCCCCGCAATCAGCTTCCCCGCCACCA
>JBIISS010000003.1:0-19267 GCA_044340895.1 Microbacteriaceae bacterium | reverse complement strand
TTCAGGCGGGCACAACAGCCCTCTTTCGCTGGGTTGCGAGTGATCCGTCGGGCGTCGCAATGACCTGGGGCCAAGTTGGTGGGCCTCCTGGCTGGGTTGACTGGTGCGGTTTCGCAACTCCCGCGCCACTCGTTTCGGGAACTGCCGAAGTGGGCACCTATGAGCTGCGATGCGCCATTCCTGCTACTGCCGTCAACGAGCGCTACACACTTTATGTTGGCTCCGCGGATGCCATCGGCAATTCGTCACCAAATTGGGCGGGATTTGAGTTCACGGTCGTCAACGGATCATCCGACAACCGCCTTCCCGAGATTCTGGACATTCGACTCCCTTCGACCGTGAGTGTTGGAGAGACGTTCACAGTTGATATTGATGTCACCGACGAATCCGGCACCGCTGGCGTTTACTCGTGGTTCCTCCGTTCCGCTTCACAGGAACCGGCACACACAGGTTTGGTCATTACGCCACTCGATTCGGCCACGTTGATTGCGGGTGACAGGAGCAATGGCACGTTCCGCCAGTCCCTCGTGGTGTCGGGCTTGGCTACCCCGGGAACCTACTCACTTCTTGTCAGCATTCGTGACGCGGTCGGAAACCGTGGGGTCCTGACGACCGAATACTCGGTCACGGTCGCTCCATAGCGTTCAACGGGCTCTGCTTATCTCTCCCCGACGTGTGCTGACGTAGCGACGACATCTCTGTCGGGATTCCAGCAAGGCCCATCACGTGAGTGAGGGCTTCTACGGGGCTGGATCACCCAAACTGCCGAGCAGGTAAGTGGAGAGGAAGGCCGCAGGGCTCGATTCGCCGCCGTGCTTGCGTTCGAAGTCGTTAGATGCGTCCCGCCCGCACATCCCGACAATGTTCTGTGAGCCGCCCGGGTGCTGAGCAATCCAGGCCGACAGGTCGTAAACATTGCCCCCAACAATCGTCCAGCAGGATTCGGGGGTATTCCGTGTAGCGACGAGCTCGGCTGTCAACACCGGCGCGTCGACAACGATGTCGGTCGGTGCGGGGACTGTCTCGGTGGGTGTCGGAGTGGTCTCGGACGAAGCGACGGGCGTCGGCACAGACGTTGCAGTCATCGACGTCCCCGCAACGCGCTTACCCCAGCTGACTTCGGCGCCCGAGTGTCCCGCAAGAATGACAAGCACGACGGATGCGATCGACAGGCCAACGACGCCGACGGACGCAATGATGGCGCCCACGCGAACGCCCTTCCCCGTCAACCTCGCGAGCGCCACCCACACAACGCTGAGCGCGGCGAGTGCCCAGGCCACCGGCACAAGCGCTTCACCCCACTCTGCGTGAATGCCGGGGTAACCGACGCGTTCGGCAAGAACTTCGCCCGACTCGGCAGCCACGGTGGCCGAAACGGCCGCCAACAGCGTGACTGCAGCGCTGAGGTACGCGAAGTGGGTGCGCAAGCGAGGAACAACCACCATGAGAACCATGGCGAGAGCCCCGAGTGGGATCAAAACGGCCACGGCGTGATTGATAAAGATATGCACGGGAAGGCCAAAAACCAGGTCGAAAACTCCCGTGGATGCGCTTGCTGAAGTCATGACGCAAGCCTAAGCCCCGGCGCTGAGATGGCCGCATCGATATTCAATGCGCACGCGATACCTTGCATAGGCCGGTCTTGTCCGCGCCCCACAAAACTAGTTCGGCTCCCACTCGGCCACACTGCCGGCCACTTGTCTGCCCTGCCTGGCAACCCTGCGCCTGCCGATAGAATCGAGTCGCGCTTCTGCGCGGGCCTCTAGCTCAGTTGGTAGAGCAACGGACTTTTAATCCGTGGGTCGTCGGTTCGAGCCCGACGGGGCCTACAAAATCAAAACACGCCCCTTGCGGGCGTTTTTTTGGTTTTGTACCCGCCGGGCGATGAACCGAAGGTTCGATGGGCCCACGCCACTAGCGCAACGCATCGCGTGGCTGGTCGTGGCGGGGACCGACGGGGCCTACTATTTGTTGATGGTTGCTTACGTTAGACAGTTTCTCTTTCTCTGAATACATCTTCGTGTTTAGGTGGCTATTTCAGATAGGTTTACTCGACTGAGGAGACAAAAGAGTGAATAAGTCCGGAAGACCAAAAGAACCCTGGAAACGGGACCACATCATTGATTCAGCGATTCCGTTGTTTAATCAACAAGGTCTGTGGACCGTGAGTATTCAAGAGATAGCAGATGCCGCAGGAGTTTCACGAGCATCGATTAACTACCATTTTGATGGCGTCGACGGCATCATTCTTGGCGTTGCTAAAAAAGGTTTCGAGTTCATGTTCACAAGACGCCAAGACCTCATCAAGTCAAAGATTGATCCTCGGGAAAAACTCGTCTCACTCATCAACATGGGAATACCCGATGAGCTCCCTCCTGAATACATCATTATGTATGAGTCAATCGGAGTCTTTCGATCAAGATCAGAATTCCTACCTCTTGCCCAAAACCTGACAGATCGACAACTTGAACTCTATGTGGCTGTTTTGCAAGAAGGAGTTGACTCCGGAATGTATCTCCCCCGAGAAAAGCTGGAATCCATTGGGAGGAATCTCCTGGCCATCGAAGATGCCAGTGGAATTTATCTCACATTGGGAACCGTTGATGATACTCAGGAAATCAGAAATCGGATGTTGAGTTATGCCTCACTTGCGCTTGGGTACGATTTGCTTAAATTCAGTTTGCTCAAGAAGCAACCCCTTCACCAATCAACTCAACCCGGTCACTGAGCCAAGATCTTTAGGCGCTCAAAGAACCCGGTAAGACCCAATTGGGGCGCGGCGCTGAATCGATAAGTCGTCGTGTGTAGTCATCCTTGGGACTCGAAAGTACATCGACTGTGAGACCCTCCTCAACAACTTTGCCCTTATTCATGACAATCACCCGATGGCAAAGTTGCCTCACAACAGCTAAGTCATGAGAGATAAAGAGGAATGTCACACCTGTCTTTTGCTGGAGCTCTGACAACAAGTTGAGAATCTGCGCTTGTATGGAGACGTCCAGCCCAGAAACGGCCTCATCGAGAATTATGGCTTCAGGCTGGGCCGCCAGAGCTTTAGCAATGGCGACCCTCTGAAGCTGTCCACCCGAAAGCTCCGAGGGAAGAGAATGCTGCAAATTCTCAAAAATGCCAACACTTTTGAGTAACTCATCAATACTCTTCTGGCGATTTCTCGTGGGGAAGTGCAATTGGAGAACTTCGTCGATAGCTTGATGTGGAGTTTGTCGGGGGTCTAGGGACGTAAAGGGGTCTTGAAACACGACCTGGAGCTGTCCGCCCCACATTTTTCTTTGCTTCCAGTTCTTTGCCTTGCTGTTTCTCGATTCGCCACACACCAAAACGTCACCAGAATCGAGACGCTCAATTCCCAAAAGAATTTTTGCGACCGTAGATTTTCCTGAACCCGATTCGCCCACCACTCCCAGCGTCTCTCCTTTCCTCACAAAGAAAGAAACGTCATCCACAGCCTTGACTGCGGAGCGGGACTTACGGATGCTAAATGATTTGCTGAGATTTCGTACCTCGATGATTTTTTCGTTCAAATTTTCAAGACCCAATTCTTCGGTCTCAGTGCCCACCAAACGCTCTAGGTCCTTTTGTATTTCTGGAGCCCGAAAACAGCGAACCATTCCGGAGCCATGTTTTTCTAGTTGCGGAACTGATTTTTCGCATCCCGGTTTGGAGTATGCACAACGTGAGGAGAACGCGCATTTAGTCAGAGATTCGACAGCGGCGACCGGTTGTCCCTGCAGAACAGGCAGCTCTCTCACTCTTCGATCAATATCTGGCTTTGAGGCAATGAGACCGGCCGTATACGGATGGAATGGTCTTCCAGGGAGCTCGCTTGATTTTCGAGATTCAACGATTTGACCGGCATACATCACATCAATGCGAGAAGACGTGGCTAAGGCAAGGTCAATATCATGAGTCACAAAAATCACGGAAAGACCGAGGTCTTTTTTCATTTCCGACAGCAAAGACATAATTTCGGCTTGGATGCTTACGTCCAAGGCAGTTGTGGGCTCATCAGCTAACAACAACTTGGCGCCTGTCCCAACAGCACTCGCAATCATGACGCGTTGAAGCATTCCGCCGGACAGCTCATGCGGGAATTGCTTTAGTCGCTCACGCGGATGAGAAAGCCTCACTTGCTCGAGGAGCTTTTCCGCTTCTGTGAGAGCGTCACGTTTTGATAGGTTCCTGCTGTTCCGCAGACCGTCGACAAGAAAGTCTCCAATTGAACGAACCGGATTGATGGCAGATCTAGGATCTTGAAAAATCATGGCTACTTGAGTTTTGCGGTAATTGCCGAGTTCCTCTTTGGGAAAGTCGAGAACGTTTCTGCCTCGATAAAGAATCTCGCCCCCTACCGCGCTCTTTTCCGGGAAAAGCCGGAGAATCGACTTAATCGTCATCGATTTGCCCGAACCTGACTCACCAACCAAGGCAACGGTTTCTCCTTCACCGACAGTGAAGGAGACTCCATTGAGAATCGGCGTTGGGTTTTTGTCTCCCACCTGCAGAGTCAGATTCTTTATTTCCAGAAAATCATTCATTGTTTTACAGACTTTTCTGATAGACGATTGCCCAGAATCGTGAACGAGGCGACGATAGCGAGGATGCAACACGCAGCAGCAATGATGCTTGTGTAGCTTCCTTGAACCAAGCTTGTTGTGTCTCCAACCATGACTCCCCAGTCAGGATTGGGAGGAAGAATACCGATACCGATAAACGAAAGTGCGGCCAAATCAACGAGAGCAAATCCGAATGCAATAGTTGCTTGGGCAGCCAAAAAACGGGACATATTTGGCAACAGATGTCGGCTAAAAATCTTGAATGTTGATAAACCTTGGACTTCGCAGGCAATGATGTAGGGCTTGTTTCTTTCCCTCAGCGCTGTAGCCCGGGCGATCCTGGCAGTGTAGGGGATGTATGCAATGGAAACCGCGATGATCGCGGAGGTAAGGCCCCTGCCAAAGACGAGGATGATGAAGCCGGCCAACAAGACGGTCGGGAACGCAAAGATGAGGTCAAGTGCTCTTCCAACCATCTGGTCAAGCCAACCGCCCTTCCACGCAGAAATTAATGCGAGCGGGACACCGACCAATAATGACAACGTAACTACCAGCACAGGGCCAAGAAGACTCGGTCTTGCTCCATGAATGAGCCGAGAGAGAATATCGTTTCCGTCGACGTCAGTTCCCAAAAGGTGTTGGAAACTTGGGGGCTGAAGTTGATCAAGGATACTGCCCCCGGTAGGGGGGTAGGGAGAGATGATGGGTGCGAACAGGGCCACTGTTACGAAGAAAACAATGACGCCGACTGAGGCCCATCCGAGTTTTCCCAATTGGATTTTTCTGCTTGATGATGTCATTTTTGGCCCACTTTAACTCTTGGGTCAAGAACGCCGTACACAATGTCTGCCACAATTCCAAGAGATATTGTTGTGGCCAAAATAATCAGGCCCACTGCTTGCACGAGGGCAAAATCGTTCGCGTTGATACCTGCGAGCAGCAGAGATCCTGCGCCACCCAAGTTGAACACTTGCTCAACAACAACTGCGCCGGCTATCAGCCCGGGAATCTGTATTGCGACAACGGCAAGAATTGGCGGAAGGCCATTTCTGAAGACATGTCTTCGGAATACTCGACCTGAATCTATGCCACGTGATGTTTCAGTAATGACATGGGGTGATTCAAGCTCATCTCGAAATGATGAACGCGCGATTCTTGCTAGGAGCGCAGACCCCCCAATGGCAAGCGCAAGTGAGGGCAGGATCAAATGGTAAAGGGTGTCTAGGCCACCTTCCCCTGGTCCAATGGTGGGAAACCACCCCAGAAGGTTTCCAAAAACGATTGTCAGGAAAACCGCTGTGACAAAAACAGGTATTGAAATCGCAAGAGATGAACCAAAGGCAACGATTGTGTCCGGAGCGCCCTTGTACCTCGCTGCAATAACTGCGGCGGTTACGCCAAACAAAACGATGAAGAATTCAGAAAGTAAAACGAGCCCAACTGTAATTGGAAGTGCAATTTCCAAAAGAGAGTTGACGCTGGACTGGTAGACAATCGAATCGCCAAAATCACCCTGAAAAACACCTTGCACCCACAAGAAGTAGCGATTAAGGAAGGGCTCATCGAGGTTGTACTGCTCGGTGAGTTGGTCAATGCGTTCCTGGGTTACAACTTTGTTTCCCGTCAAAGCAGCAAGTGGATCCCCCGGCGCTAAATCCACGAGGGAAAAAATCAAGAAGCTACCCACAAAAAGCATGCCCACAAGGACTGCTAATTGACGACCAACAAAACTAGCCACGTATTTCCTCCACGTTGAGTAAAAAATAAACTAGTGACAATTTCTTGACATAACGCTAACTTATATCCAGATTGTTTGGGTACGAACAATTTTAATCAATGACGATTAGGAGCAATTATGCGCAAAACAAAAATTGGGGTTGCTATTGCACTGTCAGTGGCAGTCCTTACTGGTTGTAGTTCGGGTGCGACGACAGCAATTGTTGCTGAGGAGAACCCCGCTAACTTCAGGACGGGTGAACCAACGACAGAACTAGCAAGTGTCTCCTGGTACACGTTCTATAGGCCAGTTCTAGGTCTCGTGTCAGCAACCTGGATGGATTATCCGGAGCTCATGGTGAATGCGAACTTGTGTGAATCCATTGTTCGTGTTGAACCAGATTTTTCCATTGTTCCTGGACTCACAGACTACGAAGTTAGCGACGATTACACGACGTTCACGTACACCATCCGCGATGGAGCTGCATTCTGGGATGGAACTCCACTCACAACCGATGACATCATCTTCTCGATCACAGCAAATACAACCCCACCTTTTGGTGGAGCTAATTTTGGAACAGCAGCGCTGATCCAAAGTGTTGAGGCAACAGATGAGAGCACCGTCACCATCACTCTTAACGAGACGAACATTAATTTCAATGCTTTGATGGCTGGTGCCGCTGGCAAGGTCTATCAAAAGGCACAAGCGGAGCAAGCTGGCGCCACGTGGGGAACCCCTGAGGGCAGAGTCATGTGTACCGGACCGTACACGCTTGGTGAATGGGATCCAGCAAGTTCACTGACCATTGTGAAAAATGCAAACTACTGGGGGCCGGACTTTGCCCCTCTAGTTGATGAATTTGTCTTCACCTGGCCGCAAGACCCAACAATCCTTTCAAACGCGTTCCAAGCAGGAGAGATTATGGGTGGCTGGAATCCTCCACCTTCGATTGTTGTGCCCTTGCAGAAATCAGGTAAGGGACAAATGTTCGTGGGCACGGCCGATTCAGCCATGCAGATGTATGGATTGATCGTGAGTGACCTCACTCAAGGACCTCTGGCCAAGACGGAAATGCGACAGGCAATTTCCTCTTTGATTGACAGAGATGCAATTAGCAGCAAGGTCTATGGCGGAGCAGCAATTCCGCTCTATACACTCACCACCCCGGGATCTATCTCCTATGAGAAAGATGCCTTCCAAGAAGCTAACGATGCCGCACAAGCAAACTTCGTTCCAGGTAACGCTGCAGAGCTCGCTTCTCAAGCTGGGTACCAGGGAGAGACTCTCGTTCTTGCCATCCCAGCTGGTGATTCCCTTGCGACAACGTCGGCAAAGGCAATTCAAACGGATGCGGAAAAAGCTGGAATCGTCATTGAGATCAAGCCGATGGAAGCATCCGATTACGCCGTGATCTTCATTGATCCTGCGGCACGTGAGGGAATTGATCTCTTCTTCACGATTTACGCACCAACCTTGAAGGACCCCGTTCAGAACTACTTTGAAACCTTGGTTACGGGACAGGTCAACAACTTCAACGGATACTCAAATCCAGAGGTTGATGCCTTGATCAGCGAGGCGAGAACGTCTACTGATCTGGCTTTGCGGGCTGCAAATGTCCTCAAGGCACAGGAAATCTACCTCAAGGAAGTTCCCTACATCACCATTGCGTCACCACGAGTGACCGTATGGCAAAACGAAAAGATTACTGGAGCACCTACAACGTTTACGTGGACGAACAGTCCATGGGCGGCGCTTATTGGAGGTAAGTAACCATTGAGGGGTTAGCCACGTCGAATTCGACGTGGCTAACCCCTCTCACTACACGTAGAGGGAAAAATGCGTCGTCTAGAAGGTAGAACCGTTCTCGTTACGGGAGCAGCAGGTGGCTTGGGCAGATCACACTGCATCCGCCTTGCTGAGGAAGGTGCGAACGTCATAGCAGTTGACATCTGCAAACAAATTGAATCCGTTCCTTACTCGTTGTCCACTCCTGAGGAACTCCAAGACCTCGTAAAGGAAGTCGAGTCACGTGGCGGGAAAATTCTCGGGCGTGAGGCTGACGTGAGAGATCTGGAGTCAGTCAAGAAAGCCGTGACAGATGGAATCGAACACTTTGGCAGCCTGTATGGCGTCGTTGCAAACGCAGGGATTGCTCCCATGGTCGCAGGCGAATCACGGGCGTGGGCAGATGTTATTGACGTGAACCTAACGGGTGTTTTCAATACAGTTGAGGCCGCGTTGCCGACCCTTATTGAAAACAAACAAGGAGGGTCCATTGTCATTGTCAGCTCCACCGCAGGACTGTCAGGGATTGGCGGTCCAAGTGCGGGAGGCTTGGGCTACGCCGCATCCAAACATGGAACTGTCGGGTTGATGCGGACATACGCAAACAACGTTGCCCAAGACTGGATTCGAGTAAATTCTGTGCACCCCACTGGTGTTGCAACACGAATGATCACTGACGAAAAGATCTTGGAATTTGTTGCCAAAGATCCCATTTTGTCTAAGGGACAGTCAAACGCTTTGCCGGTTCCGGTCGTTGAGCCGATAGATGTTTCTAATGCCATATTGTGGCTACTTTCCGACGAGGCCCGTTATGTGACTGGAATAACTCTGCCTGTTGACGCCGGGTTCCTTAACAGGCGGTAATCATGCATTCAGGAAACATTTTTGATGCCCGCAGTTTGCCTCCGTCTTTTGCGTACAAGAACACAAGTACATGGCTGGATTTGCCGGCAACATTAGGGAGCTTGGAAGAGCGGGGCTGGCTGCCCACACCCTCGATTGAGCACAGTTCAGTGGAACTCTACTTTGAGGAATGTCGATCGAATGGTGTGACACATCTCGGGTTCCCTTCTCGTGTTATGAACCACACGTGGGGATATGCAACAAATGAGGACGTCAAGTCATTTTCTGAATCAGCCCCGCTCCCATCCATCTGGTATGGCGCACTAGGTGCAAACGATGCGGGTCCTTCTGTTTCCGACATTGTTGAGTTGGGAGCGACAGCGATCGTTTACGAACCCTACTTGTTCGATGAGCCGCGACACATCGATGATCCTGCCTTACAACAGCAACTCGACGAGATTCAACAACACAACGTCCCTGTCTTCATCATGCTGGGCGGCGAATATGGTTTCGATACAGATTGGTCGAATACATCACGCTTGGAGCGAATTGCACAACTCTTTCCGCACCTCAAAATTGTCGTCGTTCATTCAGCATGGCCGAAGATTCAGGATGTTTTGGAAGTAGCTTTTCGCTACAAAAACATCTACTTGTTGCCTGATGTTTATTTTCCAGGTCTACCGGGTGAAGCAGATCTTGTATTAGCGATGAAAACTTTCATGAAAGACAGAGTTATCTATGGTTCTGGCTATCCGTATTGCCCCCATGGCCAACAACTCGAGGCAATCCTTAACTTAGGAATTAGGGATGACATTGCGAATCACTTCTTTTTCGACAACGCTCATGAGCTTTTCAAAATCGAGGAACTGACCAACTGAAATGGAGTCATTGTGAGCAAAACAAACCTTCTAGTTATGCACTCAGGAAGAATCAAATTGACACAGGGGTGGGCTGAAGCAATCGCCATCCAGAATGGTGTCATCACCGATTTGGGAACAAATGAAGAAATACTCAAGAAATATCCCTCGTCCCCAAAAACTCATATAGATCTTGAAAATCAAGTTGTGCTGCCGGGACTTCACGATGTTCACGTGCATCCTGTTTTTGCCGGCGTTCGAGAAAGTCGATGCAAAATTCCTCAAGGTGCGACTCTCGATGAGGCCCTTGCTCTCGTAGAAGCATCAGTCAAGAGCGCTCAGCCCGGAGACTGGATTCTCGGTGGGCAATGGGATACCTCAGCGCTGGGATGCACTCCAGATCGATACATGCTGGACAAAATTGCTCCCCATAACCCCGTTCAGCTTGAAGACACAAGTGCGCACAGTTCCTGGGCTAACTCTCTCGCTCTTGAAATAGCTGGAATTACGAAGGATACACAGGACCCTGATGGTGGGATTTTTGAACGAGATCAAGATGGCGTCCCCACAGGAATTCAAAGAGAATCTGCCGCCTACTTCGTTTCAAGCTTCGCCCCTAAACCCAGTCGAGACCAGCTCATCGAAGCCATCGCGTGGTCGCTCGATGAAATGTTGTCATACGGAATTACTTCCTTTACCGAGGCTGCCCTTGGGTTTACCACAGGTGCCCAAGCGGAAATTGAGGCGTACCAGTTCTTGATTGATCAGGGCAAAATGAAACATAGAGCCCGGATCTCGATTAGCTGGGACCCTGACAACCCTGAAGCGCATGAAGTAATTCGAAACAGGAACAAGTATGGAAGCGCGAAAGTAAAGACAGACGGCATCAAACTTTTCCTCGATGGTGTGCCAACCGATGGCCACACGGCGGCGATGTTAAATCCATATGCAGACTCTGTCGAAGGAAGAGATGATGAGGCAAGTAGATACGGGATATTGCGCCTAGACCCTACCCTCCTGAACGAACAAGTTAAGGAATTCGACGAGGAAGGCCTCACCGTCAAGTTCCATGCTGCTGGTGATGCTGCAGTGAGGGCGGCATTGGACTCAATTGAATATGCTCAACAGCACAACGGTAAAGGTCCACAAATGCATAACGTTGCACACTGCACCTTCGTTTCTGAAGAAGACATTGTGCGTGCAGCACAGCTCGGGGCAACGTTAGAAGTTTCCCCTTACTTGTGGCAACCAGTGCCTATCTGTTCGGATATTGCACATGCCGTGGGTGATGACGTCATCAAACGTGTGTGGCCTATTCGAGAGATGCTGGACGGGGGCGTGCTTGTTGTGCCTGGATCTGACTGGTCTGTTGTTCCCTCCGTCAACCCATGGGTGGGAATTGAAACCATGATTACCAGACAATTACCTGGTGGAAGCGCCGAGAGCTTTGGTCCAACTCAAGCAGTAACTATTGAAGAAGCATTAAGAATCTTCACGGAAAACTCTGCTCGTCAAGAAGGGCTAGCCGACATCATCGGACGAATTGACGTTGGAATGATTGCAGACCTGATCGTGATTGACAAGAACCCTTACGAGATCTCAGCATTTGAGATTCACAAAATCAAGGTCAGCAAGACAATCATCGAAGGCGAGATTGTTTACGAAAGTAAGTGACGACTCCTGAACAAGTAGCTGGTTCACGTAACTCCCGCTCGATGCGGGTGTGGGCCTCTAGCTCAGTTGGTAGAGCCACGGACCGTTAATCAGTGGGTCGTCGGTTCGATGGGCCCACGCCTTAACGAATGTTAACAACCACCCAACCCAGACACGCCACGGCGAGAGCGATCAGAACGACTGCAACGACAACCGATTTCCTCTTGCCAAGTGACACGGCGAGTCCGCCCAGACTCATCCGTCGATCAATGCCAATGTCTGGAATGGCATTGAAGAGGTGGGCTATGACGCCTACCAGAACGCTGAGGCAGATCACGGGCCACGTGGGCCAAAGTGACGGCGAGCTTGCCTGAGCAATGAAAACAGTCATGAGCGCAAAGGAAACCACGTACGGGAGCCATGACCAGACTGTGCGGGAAAGCCAGAAGTTGTAGACCAGCGCACTCAATACGGCGACGATGTGCGCACCGCCACCGACCCATCCGGCGGCCACAAAGGACAACGGAATCGTCAGAGATGCGCTGACGAGAATGGGGACGCGAAGGTCTTCGGGGCGCACGTGCCCTTGCACCGTCGGCTTGGTGGTGCGCTCCGCCGCACGGTCTGCTTTCGCGTCAGAGACGTCGTTTGTCCACCCGACTGTTGCCTGGCCGGCCGCGCTGGCCAGCAGTACCAGCACCACGCTCCACCAATTTCCACCGCAGATGGCGGTCGAGATCGTCATCAGAAGCACCATGGCGAGCGCTTGAGGAAAATGAGTCGCTGAGATGAACGCGCGAAGCCGGGCATCTCGACGGGAGTTGTTATTCACTGTGCCTGACGCCCTCGAACCACAAGAATGACGGCGATGACGATTGCACCAGCAGTGAGCGTTGCAAGGAGACGAAAAACAACGGTCTCCTCGTACAGATCGCCGGCTGTGGCCATGAGCGCCAGCACGAACGACGTCACCCCGAACGTGGCAATCGTGTAGTTGCTGGTCAGAAATGCGAGGAGCAAGTATGCGCCCAGGGCAGCCACAACCAACAACGCGTCCGGCACGTCGAGGTAAGTGCCCCAGAGGAAAGCGAAGCCAACGGCAAGCAGGGTGCCGACAACGCGTTCGGCCACGCGCATCACCGTCGCCTGCTGATCAGGTTTGAAAATCCACGCGACCGTCATCGGAATCCAATACTCGTGCGGCACATCCAAGAACTGCGAAATGACCGTGGCCACGGTGATCGCAATCATGACGCCGAGTGCGTGCCGAAGGAATGCGTCGCGCTGTGTTCCGACATGTCGGAGGCGATGCCAGACCGTGCGAGGTTCTCGTTTGGGTGGTGAGCCTGCTCTGTTGCGCCCCATCCAGTAGAAGAGCAAGAACACGCCATATTGCGCGATGCCGCCCAGCCCGACGAACGCGACAAACGTTTCCGACAGGTCGATGCTTTCCGGGAGTCCAACTGTGACGGTGAAGAGAACGAGCGAAAGCACGCCAATCATGCCTGCGCGTGGCCCCGCGACACCCACCCAGCCAGTCACGAGGGCGACGAGGGCCGACACGAGCACAACGAGTATTGGACTGTGTGCAACAAGAAATCCGAGAGCACTTGCGACCATGAGCCAGGTTGTCGCCCACAGCATGATGCGTCCCCGGTGGGCGGGATGGATGTTCGACTCCGCGATTCCCACGAAAAGAGCTCCGACACCCAACGGAATGATCGCGTCGGGGATGCCCAGAACCCACGCGCCGAGGGGAAGTGCAACAGACACTGCCGCTGTGCGCAGGGACCGAAGCGTTTGTAGGTTCTCCTTCTCGACGCGCACCAGTTGTCGCATCACGTCTGAGCCAAACCCCATAGGTCCAGCCTAATTCTTCGGGCTCAGGCGGTTTTGCGGCCTTCTGCGCCTTCGGATGACCGTGATGATGCTGATGCAGTGCCGCGCTTTCGCCGTTCGACAGATTCTCGGAGCAGAACCTCAATCTGAGCGTTGAGGCTGCGCATGTCCTGTTCCGCCCAGGACTTGAGGTCGGCCCACAGCTCAGGCGAAATGCGCAACGGCAGTGATTTCTTTTCGCTCGCCATTAGCTGTATAGCGTTCCGGCGTTGATGACCGGTGTCGCTTCCTTTTCACTGCACAAGACGACCATCAAGTTGCTCACCATTGCCGCGCGCCGCTCAGCATCCAGAACGACCGCGCTCGACTTTTCAAGATCGGCCAGTGCGAGCTCGACCATGCCGACAGCACCCTGCACGATTTTGCGCCGGGCGCTGATGACTGCCTCGGCTTGTTGGCGACGCAACATTGTCTGGGCAATCTCTGGCGCGTAGGCAAGGTGAGTAAGTCGGGCATCGTCGATTGCCACACCGGCTACGGCAAGTCTTTGCTCCAGCTCAGCCCGCAATTCATGGGAGACCTCTTCTGAGTTGCCCCGCAACGTCAGTTCGCCCGTCAGTTCGCCCGAATCGCTGTGGTCGTAGGCGAATTGCGTCGCAACGTGCCGAAGGGCTGTTTCGACTTGGGTTTTCATGTACATGCGGTAGTCATCCACCTCGAAAACTGCCTTCGCCGTGTCGTGGATTCGCCAGACAACGACAGCGGCAATTTCGATCGGGTTGCCCTTGCGGTCGTTGACCTTGATGACCTCGCCGATGATCGTGCGTGCTCGCAGAGAAATCTTGAATCGTGCGTCCTGCTTCTTCACAGGCGTTGTGACCTTGCCGGATTTGATCTGATTCGTAATTTCGTCTTGCAGGTTCGAGCTGGGCGCGGAATTCGAGTAGAGCGGATTTCCCCAATGCCAACCCGCGGCCTTGACCGTTCCACGGTACTTTCCAAACAGAATCAGAACGCGCGCCTCATTGGGTTGCAGCGTGAAGAACCCTGCTGAGATGAAGGCAGCGAGGGCCATCAGCAAAATCGGGACCAGGGTCCAGTCTTCCGTCGGGACACCCCACAGGGTTCCGTCGGACATCGCCATCTGGGTAATCATCCACACCGCAGTGGCAATCACGGCGATGAGCACGACAAAGCCGACAATTCCGGGCAAAACTCGAGTTTCTTTTTCCTGCATCGAATCCTCCGATATCAAAGTGATATCAAGAAGGTATCAGACAAGAGCGAATGTTAGGAAACGGGCTGACCGAGTTCGCCGATCAAATACGCAGCCAGCGAGGACGCCGGTTGGCCTTCGCCGGAGTGTTGACGCTCAAAGTCGGCGGTGGCGTCGCCTCCGCCTCCGGTGCCACTCTTGTTCTCGCGGGGAGAAATAATCGATGCGGGTGCCGGAAGCGATTCGATGACTGCCTTCACCAAGCTGATCTGTACCACCTGCATCCCCCAATGCTTTTGGCTAACCCTAGACCTCCTGAAAGTAAATGAGTTGTGGGGAGTAGCGTGATTGACTGAGGGCATGCGCAACGCGTCCAACCCAGCGACTCTCATTTTTGACGGGGACTGCGGTTTTTGCACGAGCGTGGCTCGGCACTTCGAAAAGCGTTCGTTTGTGCCCCTGACTATTTCGCCGTGGCAACGAACGGACCTCGAGAAGTTTGGGTTGACTGAAATTCAGGCGCGCGAGCAGGTGTATCTGTTTCGGGATGGCGAACTCTTTGGCGGACACGAGTGTTTCGCCGAGCTCATGAGCATTCAGGGCGACCCATTTCACCTGCTGGTGGCGCGAACGATGCGAGCTCCGGGAATCCGTGTGTTCAGCGCGGCCGGCTATCGCTTCGTTGCGAGAAACCGACACCGACTTCCCGGCGGAACACCCGCGTGCGAAATGCCCACGGAGTAGACGAAAAGTGAGAATTCGCTCGTAGGCTTCGAGCATGCGCAAAACTCCTGCTTTTTGGGTCTACCTGTCACTGTCGATCATCGGGCTCATCACGGCCTGGATTCTCAATGGCCTCGCGGTTGTTCGCGGCGAGAGCTACACAGATGCGTGGTTCGGAACCGCCGTGGACTGGGTGCTCTCAACCGACCTGCTCATCGTTGCGGTCGCCTCGGTTGTGTTCATGATTGTCGAGGCGCGACGCCTCGGAATGAAACGTGTGTGGCTGTACATCGTGTTGTCGGGTGTGACTGCCATGGCGTTCACGTTCCCCCTCTTTCTGGCAATGCGCGAAAGTCGCATGGCTGAACTGGCGCGCAAAGATCGATAACGTCAGACCCCCTGATTAGAGTGAACGTTCAGACGAAAAGTGGGGTTTCGAGATGGATTTAGCGATTGTCTTTGGCGCGGTGAACATCGCGTTGCTCGTGGTGATTGTCGTATTGGTCGTTCGACGCAGTGGCGCGACTGCGGGCTCGCTGGACCTTGACCGATCACTGGCTGCCGTGCGTGATGAACTTGCTCGCGCGATCCTGAACTCACAGTCACAGGTTGATGCGAAATTCGAATCGTTTCGAACGTCTCTCGAAGCAACAGCCGCAGCTCAACGCCAAGAAGCAACGGCGGGTCGTCAAGAACTGCAACAGACTCTGGTCTCTAGCCTTGATCGCTTGCAGAAGGGCAACGAAGACAAGCTCGAACAGATGCGCGTGACCGTCGACGAGAAACTGCAGGGCACGCTCGAGAAGCGACTCGGTGAATCCTTCGCCCTGGTCAGTGAGCGCCTCGAGTCGGTTCAACGCGGGCTCGGAGAAATGCAAAACCTAGCTAACGGCGTCGGCGACCTTAAGCGCGTGCTCACAAACGTAAAGAACCGCGGCGGCTGGGGCGAAGTGCAGCTGAGTCGCCAGCTCGAAGACATGCTCACGCCCGACCAATTCGAGTCGAACGTAAAGGTTAAGGCCGGTTCAAATGATGCCGTCGAGTTCGCGGTGAAATTGCCCGGCAGGCACGACGACGAATTCGTGTACTTGCCGATTGACTCCAAGTTTCCGCAAGAAGATTACGAGCGCTTGCTCGCAGCTCAAGAACTTGCCGACCCCATTGCCGTCGAGGTAGCGGCGAAGAACATTGAGAAGGCAATCAAGATTCAGGCGAAGACGATTCGCGACAAGTACATTGACGTGCCTCGAACGACAGACTTCGCAATCATGTACCTGCCCACCGAAGGGCTCTTCGCCGAGGTCATCCGTCGGCCCGGTCTGGCCAACGAATTGCAGAACACCTTCCGCGTTCAGGTCACCGGCCCGACCACCCTCATGTCGCTGCTCAACAGCCTGCAGATGGGATTCAAAACTCTCGCAATCGAGAAGAGCACGTCTGACGTCTGGAAGATCTTGAGCGCCGCAAAGCAGGAGTTCCACAAGTACGGCGAAGTGTGGGACAAGCTCGCGAAACAGCTGAACACGGCTCAGAAGACCGTCGAGGATGCGGGCCGCCGCACGCGCGCCGTCGAGCGCACGCTGCGCAACGTCGAGTCATCGGCGGGCATCGAGACGAGCGCCGAAGTCGCGGCAATCGCAGCCATGTCCGACGAAATCGCCTTCGAAGACGACGTCGAGGCAGCTGACGCGGAGTCGACGAACTAGGTCGCCATAGCGACGGTGGCCTGGGGTTTAGCCCCGAGCTTCGCCGTCGAGAAACGCACCGATCTGGTGACGCGCCTGCTCGAGGAGCCCGATGTCGTTCGCAACCTCGGCGAGGGGGCGAACGGGCGAATCGAGGATCCCCTGGTCGACGAACGACGCCAGCGCGGTTGCCTGGTAGCCGAGTCCCTCGTGCTCACGAATTCCGGATTCGTCATTCCATCGCGCAACCGGCTTCGGGTTGAAGTCGGGGCCATAGAGAGTGAGTCCCGTTGGCGTGAAGAACGGAGTGTCAACGGTGAGCATTCCATTCACGCCCGAAATCGAGGCGGCGGTTGGCGTGTAGGTGGCGAGGCTCACCGTGGCAACGGCGCGGGCACCGTTGGAGTAAGAGAAGAACGTTGTGGTGGTTTCATCCACACCCGTGAGTGTCAGCTTTCCTGTTGTGGTGATGCTCGTCGCATTGCCCAACACGAGTGAGGTGAACGCGAAATTGTAGATTCCCAGGTCGAGAAGCCCGCCACCGCTCACCGAAGACATGCAACGCGGTACTCCGCGCAAGTCCTGACCGAAGTCGGAGACAACGAGCGAGAGTTCGCCCAGGATGTCCTCGCTCAGCACCTGGCGAATGACATCGGTTTGCGGAAGGTAACGCGTCCACATTGCTTCCATCGCGAGCACGCCGGCTGCCTTCGCGGCAGCTTCAACCGTCTCAACGTCGGCGCGATTGAGAGCACACGGCTTCTCAATCAGCACGTGTTTTCCGGCGGCAATGGCCAGAAGGGCGTGTTCCTTGTGAAACTCGTGCGTCGTGGCGACATACACGACGTCGACGTCGGGGTGGGTCACAAGTGCGTCGTACGAGTCGAGCACGACCTCGATGTTGCGGGGGGTAGCAAAAGCTTCACCGCGCCCCGGAGTCTTCGACGCCACAGCGACAATGCGTTGGGTCGTGTACTTGTGAACTGCGTCTGCAAAGCTCGCGGCAATTCCGCCGGGGCCGATGATTCCCCAGCGAAGCGGGGAAACACTTGCCGGGTCGATGATTCGAGGGGAGGGAAGCGATGTGGGGAGCATGACGCCGGCTTTCTTGATTGGTTAGGGATGCTGGGAAGGTTAAGCGTTAAAGATCTGCGTGCTCGCGGGTTTCTCGACGAGTTCCGCGAATGCGAGTCCGGCAGCTCCGATCATGAGCAGATTAGGGCCGAGCTCGCCGGGGCGCACAATCAGTCGGTCTTGAGGTGCGTTGAGTGTGCCCCACCGGAACCGACTCAACAGGCGATCGGGGTCATACCCGTAGAGCACCGCAAGGTAACCGGCAACGACGACAACTTCGGGGTTGAACACGTTGACGACGTTGCCGAGGGCGACGGCCAGGGCATCCAATTGGGACTCAAGAATCTTCTTGACTCGACCCGAGATGGGTTGCTTCAGTCGCTCGATGAGCTCGTCTTCATCGGCATTCTGGAGGTCGAGAGCCGCGAGCAGCTCGTCGCGGCTGACGAGGGCTTCGAGCGTGCCTTGGAGACCCGAGTAGTCATCGCGAGGGGAATCGGAGATGCGCATGTGGCCGATTTCACCCGCGTATCCGGCTGACCCGCGAATCAGGGCACCGTTGTGAATCACTCCGCCACCGATGCCGCCCGTACCACCGAAGATGTAGACGACTTCGCTGAAGCTGCGTCCTGCGCCATGATCCAGCTCGGCAATCGAACCCAGCCCCGCGTCGTTATCGATTGACACGGGAAGACCCGTCTTCTGGTTCAGCATCGATGCGAAAGGAACCTCGACCCAGTTGAGATGCGGAGCAAGTCGAACCACGCCGTCGCCCACACGAACTTGGCCGGGCACGGCGACACCAATTCCTGCAACGCGAATGTGCTTTCCGGCCTCGCGGCGCATGGCTGCAATGGCGTTTCCGGCAACTTCAACCGCTTCGATTGGGTCGGGCACGGATGACGTCGTGATGCGCTCTTTTCGAATCACCTGACCAGACAGTGTCACCATGCCCACAGTTGTCGCGTCCGCCTCGGGGTTTACTGCGAATACGACGACGTCTTCGGAGAGGGCAACCATGCGCGACGGGCGACCGACGCCGGTTCGGTCAGACGTGTCAGATTCCGTGATCAACCCGAGGTCTTCGAGCTCGGTCACCAAGTCAGAGATGGTCGATCGGTTGAGGCCCGTGCGTTGTGCAAGGGCTGACCGAGACATCGTGCCGAACTTGCGCAGAAGGCGGAGCACGGCGGACAAATTGTGCTGGCGAATGACGTCGCGGTTACTGCCAACCGTCGAAGGCTGCGACGTGTTTTCGCGGGTTCTGTTCACGTTCCAAGCCTCCTCTCGCCCTAGCCCAT